>CAKARM010000149.1:0-5581 GCA_916720585.1 uncultured Neisseria sp. | reverse complement strand
TACTGTCTGCGGCTTCGTCGCCTTGTCCTGATTTAAATTTAATCCACTATATATAGGCTAAAGTTTGTCAGTTTCAGTTCGATTCCTGATATTTCGTCATATCGAGAACAGTGATATCTTCATGATCGAACATATCATCCCAAATTTGCTTATACAGTTCTTTTGTGGTCATTTGTTGAGGGATTTCAAAGGCTGCATCGGTGCTGGGAAATTGATCATATAGCTTTTCTTCCGTCCAGAAATTTAAGCCAAACCTTAAACTCTCTTTAATTCTGAATCGGGTTGATATAGGTAAGTTTTGATATTCAGGATACAGATATTCTTCCACTAATTTTTTTACACTATCTCGATTTACCAAATTCATACCTGATAATCCTTCAAGTCTGTCATCGACACCTTCGTGTAATAATCCAAGAAAAATTCTTATATATTCAGGGCTGACTTTATATACTTTGCTCATTTAAATTTACCAAAGATCGAAACTGATTTATCGGTTGGTGGGAAAGTAAGATTGGTTGAAACCCACCCTTTAAAAAGGTCGTCTGAAAACCCTGTTTCAGGTTTTCAGACGACCTTTCGTCTTTATTTTTCGTTTTGTTTGTACCAGTTGATGAATTCGTCTGGTTTGACGAAGCCGAGCAAGGGGTTGCTGCGGCGGCCGTCGGCGTGGATGGCGAAAATGCCCGGCGGGCCGTAGATTCCGTATTCTTTGTAGAGTGCCTGATGTTCGGGCGTGTTGGCGGTTACGTCGATTTGGAAGAAGCGTTCCATATCGACGGCTTCATGCACTTGCGGCTGGTTGAGCGTGTAGTTTGCCATTTCTTTGCAGGAAATACACCAGTCAGCGTAGAAATCCAAAACGACGGGTTTGTCGGGGTTGGCTTTCAATGCGGCGTCCATGGCAGCTTTGAGTTCGGCGACGTCGGTGAACATTTTGCCGTGGCCGGTGGTTTTGCCTGCTTCGGACGGGGGAGACAATGTCAGGAAGTGGTGCAGGGCGGTGGTTTGTTTGTTTGCGCTTTGCCAGCCGAACCATGCGCCGCCGATAATGAGCAGGAAGCCTAAAACGGAGGCTGCGGTTTTCAGACGACCTTTTTGTTTGCCGGATTTAACCAGCAACATGACGGCAGGGACGATCATGAGCAGGGTGTACAGCGCGACAACGAGGTAGTAGGGCAGATGCGGTGTGGCAAGGTAAACGGCTACGGCAAGCAGAATGAAGCCGAAGGCGTATTTGATGCCGTTCATCCAGTCGCCTGCTTTGGGCAGGACGTGGCCGCCGAATGTGCCGATGAGGATCAGCGGAACGCCGGTGCCGAGTGCCAAGACATACAACGCCAGTCCGCCCAAAACGGCATCGCCGGTTTGTCCGATATAGCCCAAGGCGAATCCGAGCGGCGGGGCGACGCAGGGGCCGACGATCAGCGCGGAGAGTATGCCCATGACGAAGACGGAGAAGATTTTGCCGCCGGAGAGTTTGCTGCTTTGGTTTTGGAAATAGGATTGGACGGCGTTGGGCAGTTGGATGTTGAAGAGTCCGAACATGGAAAGCGCGAGGACGACCATCAGACCTGCGGCGGCAAGGACGACCCATGCCTGTTGCAGCCATACGGTCAGTAGCGCCCCCGTCAGACCTGCGATGACGCCGACCAGCGTGTAGGTCAGTGCCAAACCTTGCACATACGCTACGGACAGTGCGAAGGCGCGGCCTTTGCCGGCGGTTTTATCGCCGACAATAATGCTGGAAACAATCGGTAAAAGCGGATACATACAGGCGGTAAAGCTCAGGAATACCCCTGCGGTAAAAAACGCCAACAGGTTGGCGTTTAATGTGTCCCACGATAATTTGAAGCGGCTGCTGCCGTCGTTTTGCGAGGCTTTAGGCGCGGCGGTGGGGGATGGTTTGGCGGAATCGGGTTGCAGGAAGCGGTCTTTAGCGGATATGGGTTCGTCGCTTTGCGGCTGGTACAGGCCGTTGCCATTAATCTCGAAAGAAGTGTCTACGGGCGGGTAACATACGCCGGCTTCGGCACAACCTTGATAAGTCAGCGTCAGCTTGTAGGTCGGCGCGGCTTTTTTGTAAGGCCAGTTGACCTGCGCGGCGCGGTGGAACACGGTTTGTTTGCCGAAAAACTCATCTTCTTTGGCTTCGCCTTTGCTGAAAACGGGTTCGCCCAATACGCCTTCAGGCGCGGTGGCGGCGACGATTTTCGATTGGTACATATAGTAGCCGTCGGCGATTTTGAATTCGACGTTGATGCCTTTGTCGGTAACGTTCACTTGCGGCACAAACGCTTTTTCAGGCGGCAGCAAATCGTCGGCATTCACAGCAAACGCGCTGGAACACAGGGCAAAAAAGGCGGTAAAGAAGTAAAGGAGTTTTTTCATGGCGTCTTCTCGGTGGAAGGGTTGAACAGGCGCATTATAAACGCAGCAGCCGTTTATAGGCCTTAATTTATATTAAAAGCAGCGATTGTTTTTTATAGTGGATTAACTTTAAACCAGTACGGCGTTGCCTCGCCTTAGCTCAAAGAGAACGATTCTCTAAGGTGCTGAAGCACCAAGTGAATCGGTTCCGTACTATCTGTACTGTCTGCGGCTTCGTCGCCTTGTCCTGATTTAAAGTTAATCCACTATATCGTTGCGAGGGGGGATTATCGGACTGCTTGATAGATGATGCCCGTCGGATTGTCTCTTTTTCATAGTCGATTGGAACGGGAAAGGTCGTCTGAAAACTGATTTTCCGGTTTTCAGACGACCTTTTCGATTTTTTGTTTGTTTAAGGATAAGCAATATAGGCGTAAGCCGAGTGGTTGTGTATCGATTCGAAGTTTTCGCTTTCGACGATGAAGCTTTCGATGCGTCCGTCAGCAATCAGCGCGGTGGCTACGTCGCGCACCATGTCTTCCACGAATTTCGGGTTTTCATAGGCTTTTTCGGTAACGTATTTTTCGTCGGGGCGTTTGAGCAGGCCGTAAAGCTGGCAGCTTGCCTGCGCTTCGACACAGTCGATGATTTCCTCGATACCGACTTCGGCGTTGGCGGTCAGGCTGACGGTAACGTGTGAACGTTGGTTGTGCGCGCCGTATTGGGAAATTTCTTTGGAACACGGGCACAACGAGGTTACGGGCACCATGACTTTCAAATTGTGGCTGTATGCGCCGTTTTTGATTTCGCCCGTCAGGGTAACGTCGTAGTCGAGCAGGGATTGGATGCCGGAAACAGGCGCGGATTTTTTGCGGAAGAAGGGGAAGGAAACGCTGATTTTGCCGGAATGAGAGTTTAAAAGCGCGACCATTTCGGCGGTCAGTTTGTGCAGCCTGTCGAAATCCAAAGCCTCGGTTTGTTGCTCCATCAACGCCACGAAGCGCGACATATGCGTACCTTTTTGGTCGGCGGGCAGGAAAACCGTCATGGTCAGGCGGGCGACGGTGGATTGGCTGCCTTCGGCGGTATTCAAAGTAATCGGAAAGCGCAGGTCTTTGATACCGACCTGGTTAATCGGCAGATTGCGTAAATCTCGGCTGGATTGCACGTCTGCAATGGCGTTCATGCGTTGTTTGTCCTTAATTGTCGGATTGTTGGGGTGTGTGTCGTTTGGAAACGGATTCATGCCGTCCGTTTTGCAAATGCGAGATTATATCACTTGCAAACCGTGTCCGCATTGATTGTTTCTATTTTTCGGATAGTGATAAAATCCTGAATTATTCACATCTTTATAAGGTTGAACCGAGATGAAATTCGCCACCAAAGCCATCCATTCCAGCTACGATTGCGACGAACACAACCGCGCGCTGATGCCGCCGATTTATCAGAACAGTATGTTCGCGCTACACGAAATCGGCGAGCAGGTTCCCTACCGCTATTCACGCCTGAGCAATCCGACCCGTCAGGTTTTGGAAGATACGGTTGCCGATTTGGAACACGGGGCGGCGGGTTTTGCCTTTTCCAGCGGTATGGCGGGCATTGATGCCGTGTGGCGTACATTCCTGCGTCCGGGCGATACCATTGTCGCCGTTGCCGATATTTACGGCGGTGCGTATGACTTGTTGGTTGACGTCTATAAAGAGTGGGGCGTGAACGTTGTCTTTGCCGATTTGGGCAACCCCGACCGCTTGGATGAACTGCTTGCCGCGCACAAGGTGAAACTGGTTTGGCTGGAAACCCCGTCCAATCCGCTTTTGCGGCTGGTGGACATCAAAGCGCTTGCCGCCAAAGCCCATGCCGTCGGCGCATTAGTAGGCATCGACAACACCTTCGCCACGCCGTATCTGCAACAACCTTTGGAAATGGGCTGCGACATCGTGTTCCACTCCGCCACCAAATACCTTTGCGGCCACTCCGACGTATTGATGGGCATCGTTGCCGTCAAAACCAAAGAACTGGCGAAGCCGCTGCACGACATGATGGTGCATACCGGCGCGATTGCCGGCCCGATGGACTGCTGGCTGGTGTTGCGCGGCATCAAAACGCTCGCCTTGCGCATGGAGGCGCACTGCAAAAACGCGCTCGACATCGCCCGCCGCCTCGAAGCCCATCCCGCCGTAGAAAAAGTGTTCTATCCCGGCCTGCCGTCGCACGAACATTACGAACTGGCGAAAACCCAAATGCCCAAAGGCATAGGCGGCGTAGTAACGGTTTACCTCAAAAACGACACGCGCGAAGCGGCAAACAGCGTGATTAAAAACATGAAACTGGTCAAAATGGCGTCCAGCCTCGGCGGCGTCGAAAGTCTGGTCAACCATTGCTATTCCCAGTCCCACAGCGGCGTGCCGCATGATGTGAAAATGGAAATGGGCATCAAAGTCGGTCTGCTGCGCTTCTCTATCGGTATTGAAGACGCGGACGATATTTGGAACGATATTTCCAAGGCTTTGGATTTGACGCTGTAAGATAAAGAGGTCGTCTGAAAAGTGCGTAGCGGGTTTCGCTGAAGCGGTTTCAGACGACCTTTTAGCTGACCTCACGTTAGAAAGGCAAAATCATGAAAACCCTGATCCCCACCCTTATGACCGCAATCATTCTGACCGCCTGTACTTCGCCTGCTGAAAAACCGCAGCCGTCCCAACCTGTCACGTCGTCTGAAAAACCATCCGAACCCCGTCAAGCGTCAACGCCGGCTTTGGCAGCGAAATGGTTTGTGGTTTCTTTCGACAAATTCACCGAAAAAGATTTGGCGGGCAGAACGGCTTTTTTGGATTTGAGCAAAATGCCCAAGGCGCATGGCAAGATGGGTTGCAATCATTTGACGCTTCAAGCGCAGGAAGCCGGAGCGGGCAAAATTGATTTTGGTCCGATTGCCACGACGATGATGCTGTGTGAAGACATGAAGCTGGAAGAGGCTTTCTTGAACATGAAAAGCGTGTGGAACTATCGTTTCGACGGCAATGATCTGATTTTGGAGCAAAACGGCAAAACCATGCGCCTGCGCCGTCAGCCGTAAAATTTGAGTTTCAGTTCCGCTTCAAGGTCGTCTGAAAACCGGACAATCAGGTTTTCAGACGACCTTACGTCAAGCGAACGGGTATAATATAGTGGATTAAATTTAAATCAGGACAAGGCGACGAAGCCGCAGACAGTA
>CAKARM010000148.1:0-5616 GCA_916720585.1 uncultured Neisseria sp. | reverse complement strand
CAAAATCACCGATGTATATATACTATATATGATATATATATTCTTATAATAGGTACTTATATAGTATATATAAATATAAGTATGCGCTTTAAACAAAAAAAGCAATCTCTAGGACATATCATAGCTCCACTTTTCCCAAATCTATAATTTCAAAAAATTCGGGAGGCAAAACAATAAAAGTTTTACCTCCCAAGAAAAATTTTTCCGAAATCTTCATATATCGCTCATATTTTTCAGAGTCTCATTCCTCCAATGATAAATAATTCTTTGCAGACCAGTCCTTCATCTTTTTATTTTTATGCAGACCGTAGTAGAACACTTCGTGAAAAAAATAAATGTGGCCCAAACTTGAGTAAAAATTTTTCCAACACGAACCCTAGTACACCGGCCTGGCAAACCATGGCTGGAATTTTTCTGTACCGGCTACCAAGTTTTGTTTACCTTGCTACTTTTTCTCTTCAAATGACAGCAATCGAACAAAGCTTTGGTACGCTGCACCGTAAATTCCGCTATGCCCGGGCAGCCTATTTTGGTCTGATTAAAGTGAGTGCGCAAAGCCATCTGAAGGTGATGTGTTTGAACCTGTTGAAAGCCGCCAACAGGCTAAGTGTGCCTGTTGCCGCCTAAAAGGCGGTCCGGATGCCTTATTATGAGGTATCCGGGGAGGATTAAGGGGGTATTTGGGTAAAATTAGGAGTGATTTGGGGCGAAAACAGCCGAAAACCTGTGTTTGGGTTTCAGCTGTCGGGGGAAGTGCTTTTTTGCAAAGGTCTCGGCCAAAGTCAGCACGCCGGCGGCAATCAGCCCAATGCCCAGCCATTCCTGGGAAGACGGCCATTCCTTCAACACCACTGCGAATAACGCCACCAGCACGATACTGAATTTATCCACAGGCGCGACCTTTGAGGCCTCGCCCATCTGCAAGGCCTTAAAATAAGCCAGCCAAGATGCGCCTGTGGCCAAACCCGACAATATCAGGAACGTCCAATTGCGCGCGGAAAAATCGGTCACGCCCTGCCATTTGCCCGCATAACTCAAAAATGCCGCCAAGGCAGCCAAAATAACCAATGTGCGGATAAAGGTGGCAAAATCCGAATCGATGTCCTGCAAGCCGGCTTTGGCAAAAACAGCCGTCAAAGCGGCAAAGAAAGCAGAAGCCAATGCCCAATAAAACCAAGTATTTTCCATTTTACCGCCTTCTAATTTCAAATATTTAAACAAAAATCAAGGATTCCTATGCAAGACAACGGCTTCTCTTATGCCCAGCAACGGCATGCGCTGTTTTGGCTGGTATTGTTCCATATGCTCATTATTGCCTCAAGCAATTATTTGGTGCAATTCCCCTTCACCGTAACCCTGCCCAACGGATTTGAAGTACATTCCCACTTGGGGCGCGCTGACCTTTCCGTTTATCTTTTTGGCTACCGATTTGACCGTTCGGATTTTCGGGCAGCGGCTGGCGCGGAGGATAGTATTTTTCGTCATGTTTCCCGCTCTGGCGCTGTCTTACGCATTATCCGTCTTGTTCCAAAACGGCACATGGGTCGGTTTTGCCTCTTTGGCCGTATTCATACCGTCTGTGTTCCGTATCGCCGTCGCCAGTTTTTCGGCTTATGCGGTCGGACAGATATTGGATATTTTCGTGTTCAACCGGCTGCGCCGCCTGAAATCGTGGTGGATTGCCCCTTTTTCATCAATGTTTGCCGGCAATGCAATCGACACTTTACTTTTTTTCGGCATAGCCTTTGCCGGCAGCGGCGACAAATTTATGGCTGCCAATTGGCCGCATATCGCCTTTGTTGATTATCTGTTCAAACTGGCTGTTTGCACCCTGTTTTTCCTGCCCGCCTATGGGGTATTGTTGAAAATTCTAACCGGCAGACTAACCACATTGCCGGAGGAAGACATAAGGCAGACCGCCGCCCTTGCAGAAGAACATTTGTGAAGGGGCGGGTGTTTCTGACGGGATGGATAAAGGGGTTGGTCAGGCTTTGCCGATTTCGGCCTGCCAAACTTCCAACACACAATCCAGCAGCAACAATAGGGCGTGGTCGGTGCCATATTCGTCCAGATAAACGAAATGCAGCGGCAGGCTTTGTTCGAATTCGTCTATCAGGGCGACGGGTTTGCCTTGTGTGCGGGCGGCTTTGGCGGTATGTTTGGGCACCATGGCCAGTCCCGCACCATCGGCGACCAAGTCGATAATGGTTTGAGGATAATCGCAGATGATCTGCTTTTTGGGCGACAGCTTGTGGCGGTGCCAGAACTGCTGTAGGTTTTTGTGGCTGCCGGATATGCCGGACATCTCTATCCAAGTGTAGTCATTCAGGCTTTTGGGCAAACCGCGCCGCAACTTATCTTCTTCCCCATCCGGGCAAATCAAGGCGTAGGCGATGTTTTGCAGGAAACGGCATTGCAGGCTGCGTCCTTCTATGTTGCCGAGGAAAAAACCGCCGTGCAGCCGCTTTGCGGTCAGGCGTTCCAAAATTTCGCCGCTCATACCGTATTGGATGTGAAGTTGCACATCGGGACTGCGCTGTTGGATCAGGCGGGTCAGTTCGGTTACCTTGTGTGATGCTATGGGGTGGATCAGGCCGAGCTGCGCATGGGAGACGAAGTGTTCCGACAGCGTTTCGGCAAACTTTTCCAAACGGTGCTTGTGCTGCATCAGGGCTTCGGCTTCGGGCAGCAGCACTTCGCCTGCGCGGGTAAGCTGCATACCGTTGC
This sequence comes from uncultured Neisseria sp., assembly GCA_916720585.1. Classification (GTDB taxonomy): domain Bacteria; phylum Pseudomonadota; class Gammaproteobacteria; order Burkholderiales; family Neisseriaceae; genus Neisseria. The sequence continues at coordinate 2,889 of CAKARM010000148.1, read as the reverse complement.
TGGTGCGGATGAAAAGCGGCGTACCGACGTCGCTTTCTATGGCCTTGATTTGGGCGGAAACGGCCGGTTGCGACAAAAACAGCCTTTCGGCGGCCTGTGTCAGATTTTGCGTATGCGCCACAGTGATAAAGGCGCGCAATTGATTGATATCCATATATTCTTCTTTTTTCTACAGATAGAGGGCAGCGTTCTGTCTGTTTTGCCCATGTTTATCTGTGCATTTGTTTGAATTTTCTTATTTAAAATCAATTAACTACTCAGAAACCGAATTACTTCGGCCTTATTAGGCATCAACCTTTTTGATAATCCTTATCCAAATTTGCAATTACCGCGCCAAAAATATCGTTTTTAAAATTTTTTCTTTTATATTCATTAAATTGAATCAAGCCATAGGTAGTCCGGATAGGCTTAATCAGAATTTGCGATTGGCATCGGGTGCGGCTTGGACATTTAATATCTCGGCGGGCTGCCGCTTCGCAATTAAATAACCCCTACATAAGGAGCAAACCGATGGACAAATCATCTACGGAAGAGGCCAGATTAACGGCTGAAATCCTGAATAATCCGAAATTCCAAAAAATGGCACTGCAGAAGTCGTTGCTGGGCTGGTCGTTTTCGGCAGTAATGTTTTCCGTTTACACGGCCTTCATCTGGATCATCGGCACGCGCCCCGACCTTTTGGGACGCAAAGTTTCCGAAGGAGGCGTTACCACTTGGGGCATCTACGCCGGCATCGCCGTTATTGTATTTTCCTTCCTTATTACACTGACGTATGTGTGGTTGGCCAACGGCTATTTCGAAAAAACCACGCGGGAGGTGGTACGTGAAGTTCAGGGGGATGCATCCTGTACTAACGTACAGGAACATGCATAAGGCACAGCTTCATGTACCTGTCCGATTGGAAAGGGATAACGCCTGTTGTTACAAAAAATCCAGATTCTACTGCCCCAAAGGGCTCAGTTTCAACCATTAAGGAAATTCCGATGAAAAAAATATACATAAAAACAATATTATATTTCATTTCGCCGATATTTGTGAATGCGGCGTATGCGGACGCGCTGACGGGCGACGTGCAGCGGCAGGCGACCAATTGGACGGCCATCGTGATGTTTTTCGTCTTTGTCGGCAGCACGCTGCTGATTACCAAGTGGGCGGCACGGCAAAACCGTTCGGCCAAGGATTTCTATACGGGCGGCGGCGGGATTTCCGGCACGCAGAACGGGCTGGCGATTGCGGGCGACTATATGTCCGCCGCGTCTTTTCTCGGCATTTCGGCAATGGTGTTTACCAGCGGCTACGACGGGCTGATTTATTCCACGGGCTTTTTGGTCGGCTGGCCTGTTGTGCTGTTTTTGGTGGCTGAGCGGCTGCGTAATCTGGGACGGTACACGTTTTCGGATGTGGCCGCCTACCGCCTGAAACAAACGCCGGTGAGGGTGTTTTCTGCCGCAGGTTCGCTTTTGGTGGTGATTCTTTATTTAATCGCGCAGGTGGTGGGTGCGGGCAAGCTGATTCAGCTTTTGTTCGGCATGAGCTACCTTTCCGCCGTGATACTGGTGGGCGTGCTGATGGTGGCCTATGTGCTGTTCGGCGGGATGCTGGCAACGACATGGGTTCAGATGATTAAGGCGGTGTTGCTGCTGGGCGGGGCGACGCTGATGGCGTTTTTTGTGTTGCAACATGCGGGGTTCAATCTGGAAACCATGTTCGGCCAGGCCGTATCGGCGCATGAAAAGGGCGAGGCAATCATGTCGCCCGGCGGGCTGGTCAAAAACCCGGTGGACGCGCTGTCGCTCGGTTTCGCACTGATGTTCGGCACGGCCGGGCTGCCGCACATTCTGATGCGCTTTTTCACCGTGCCTGATGCGCGAGAAGCACGCAAGTCGGTGGTGGTGGCTACGGGGCTTATCGGTTATTTCTACCTGCTGACGATCATCATCGGCTTTGGCGCGATTATTTTCCTGAGCCGCGACAACCCGCAGTTTTTCACGCAGGTTTTCAAAGAAGGCAAAAGCGTGTATGAAATGGTGGGCGGCACGAATATGGCGGCGGTGCACTTGGCCGGGGCTACGGGCGGCGATTTGCTGCTGGGCTTTATTTCGGCCGTTGCCTTCGCCACGATTCTGGCGGTGGTGGCCGGGCTGACGCTGTCGGGCGCATCGGCGGTAAGCCATGATTTGTACGCTTCGGTCATCCGCAAGGGCAAGGCCACGCAGCACGAAGAGATGCGGGTTTCCAAGGCGGCCACGCTGGCTTTGGGCATTGCGGCGATTGTGTTCGGGATGGCCTTTGAGAATCAGAATGTGGCCTTTATGGTCGGGTTGGCTTTCGCGTTGGCGGCATCTGCCAATTTCCCCGTGCTGATGCTCAGTATGTTTTGGAAGGGGCTGACCACGCGCGGGGCGATTGCGGGCGGTTTTGCGGGGCTGCTCGGTGCGCTGGTGCTGATTGTGCTGGGGCCGACCGTGTGGGTGAGTGTGCTGCATCACGACAAACCCGTCTTCCCCTACGGTAATCCCGCGCTGTTTACCATCCCGCTGGCCTTTATCGTGGCCTGGCTGGTGTCGCTGGCCGACAAATCGGAACAGGCCGGCTGTGACAAGGCGGGTTTTGACGCGCAGTACGTCCGTTCGATGACGGGGGTAGGCGCGGCCGAAGCGAGCGATCATTGATTTCCGTTTTTGCAGGCTGTTTTTTCAGACGGCCTGTATCGGTTTTTCATCTTGTTGTTTGACCTATGTCGGTTTTTGGCTGTATTAATGATATAGAGACCTTTGCAAAATTCCTTTTCCCCCAACAGCCAAAACCCAAACACAGGTTTTCGGCTGTTTTCGCCCCCAATCACTCCTAATTTTACCCAAATACCCCCTTAATCCTCCCCGGATACCT
>CAKARM010000147.1:0-5623 GCA_916720585.1 uncultured Neisseria sp. | reverse complement strand
GGTCGTCTGAAAATCATTTTTTTTGGCTTTCAGACGACCTCTTTCTTTATAGGCAACATTTGCCGAAACGCAGTTTTTTATTCAGGCCGGAAGCGTAAGTAAGCTGCTTGATGACCAGTATATTGGTGTGGTCTTCTAGGGCGCGTATGCTGTGGGTTTCGTTGGGCTCAAGGCGGACGACTTGAAGTCCTTGCGTGGAGAGGGTTTCGGTTTGGGTGATGATTTTGGCGCTGCCGTTGAGTACCAGCAGGAGAATAATGGCATCGGCTTGATAGTCGGGGATTTCATTATCCTTTTGCAGGGAGAGTTGAACGATTTCTTGGTCGATATCGCTATGGATAACGCCGCCGAGCAAGGCTTTGGGATCTAGGGTGTATTGTTGCATGATGACTCCTTGAAAAGAAAAGCTTTGAGAAAGATTTCAAAAGACGGAAATGTCTTGAGGGTCGTCTGAAAAATACTGGAGACGGCAATAAGTTTGATTGTACGGGTGTATTGACGGGAGAAATTCAATATAAGTCAATATTGTTGTGAATTGGGCGGGTTGGCTTTTGTCTTTGAAAATAAAAACCGCCCAATTTGGGCGGTTTTGTATGGCATTGATTTTAAAATGCAACGTAGTTTGCAGGGTTGACCGGTTTGCCGTTTTGGCGCACTTCAAAATGCAGTTGCGTGCGGCTGGCGTCTGTATTACCCATGTTTGCGATGGTTTGACCGCGTTTGACTTGTTGTCCTTCATTGACCAGCAAGCGTTGGTTGTGACCGTATGCGCTTAGATAAGATGAGTTGTGTTGGATGATGACCAGGTTGCCGTAACCGCGCAAACCTGAGCCGGCATAGACAACTTTGCCGTCAGCAGCGGCAACGACGGGTTGACCGGCTGTACCGCCGATATCTACACCTTTGTTGCTGCCGCCGAAGTTGCTGATGACGTTGCCGACGGTCGGACGTTGCCATGTGATGCCGCTGACTGTGCGGGTACCGCCTGTGGAAACGGTCGGGGTGTTAAGCGGTGCAGGAGTAGGTTTGGGAGAGGCGGTGTGTGTCGGAGGAGGTGTCGGAACAGACGCAGTAGCGGCTGGGGCGCTGTAACCGTTCGGTTTGACGCGGAGGGTTTGTCCGACGCTGATGGTGTTGTCTGCCAAGCCGTTCCATGCGCGGAGGTTGTCTTGGGTAATTTGGTAACGTTTGGAAATGTTATAGACGGTATCGCCGCGCACTACGGTGTGTGTTGCAGCATTGATGTCCACCGGCGCGTAAGAAGGTGTGTAAGAGCCGGTAGGGCCGGAAGGGTAGCTGCTGTTGGCAGGAGGAGTAGAGGCGGGAGGGGTATAAGGGGCGTCGTTGTTGGCCGCATTGGTTTCGTAAGGCGCTGCACCATATGGATTGTTGGAGGCTGTGTTTGCAGAACCGGAATTGCTGCCGGAATTTCCTACGACGACGGGCGCAGGTTGTTGGCTGGCGCATGCGCTGAGTATGAGGGCGAGGGCTGCCGACCCTGCGTAAAATGCGGTTTTTTTCAACATGATTGGATGACCTTTATATCGGGTTGTTGTTTTATTGGGACATATCATAATAAAAATATGCCCTGTTCTCAAGTATTGCAGCCGTTAGTAACTGTTAAAGTGCCTGATTTTGACTGGTTTGCCTGTTTGAAAATCTGACGGACAGCGGTTATGGGCTTAATGTAGGGTTTCATTTCAAAATAACTGTTTATAGTGGATTAACTTTAAACCAGGACGGCGTTACCTCGCCTTAGCTCAAAGAGAACGATTCTCTAAGGTGCTGAAGCACCAAGTGAATCGGTTCCGTACTATCTGTACTGTCTGCGGCTTCGTCGCCTTGTCCTGATTTAAAGTTAATCCACTATATCAGAAGCAGGTCGTCTGAAAAGGTTATGTGTTTGAGGGTTTTATGCCTTGCCAAAACTCGCTGATGCTTTGGAGTTGGTTGTAGGCTGTCAGGTCGATTTGCAGGGGGGTGATGGTGATGAATCCTGCTTCGCACTCTCCAAAGTCGGTGCCTTCCTCCTGGTCGGAAATGTTGCCGACCGGCCCTATCCAGTAAATCGGTTCTCCGCGCGGATTGTGCATGGGGACGATACTTTGCTCGTGGTGTCTTCTGCCCAGTCGTGTAATTTTAATGCCCTGTATGTCTTCAGGCATGACTGCGGGGATATTGATATTCCACAAGATAGGCTCTTTAGGAGGATTTTTTAACAAATATTCTAGCAACATCCAAACGGATTTTTCAGCGGTTTTCCAGTAGCGGCCGCGTGAATCATTCAATGAAAAAGCGATGGCGGGAATGCCCATCAGATAGGCTTCGGTTGCTGCGGCGACTGTACCTGAGTAGAGGGTGTCGTCCCCCATGTTGGCGCCATTGTTTATTCCGGATAAAACCAAATCGGGTTTGAAATCGGGCAGGGCGTGTTGTCCGACATGGATACAGTCGGTTGGCGTTCCGCTGACATAGTAAAAACCGTTTGAGGCTTCTTTTATTTGCAGCGGGCGGTCAAGTGTTAAAGAATTGCTGACGCCGCTGCGGTCGCGTTCGGGTGCAACTACGCGGACATTGGCAAATTCTGCTGCAACGCGTGCCAAAATAGCAATGCCGGGGGCTAGGTAGCCGTCGTCGTTGGAAATTAAGATATTCATAAGCGTATCCGTAACATAATCTGGGCAGTCTAACGGTTGATGATAAAGTTTGTCTATTTTTCAGATGATTTTATGTGTGTGGCGAATTGCAGGTCGTCTGAAAGAGAGAGTTCATACAATTTGCTTTATAACAATATTTGAAGTCGTGCGGTGAGAGGGAATTTTTGTAAAAGAAGGGGTGATTTATTTCTTATCAGATAATCCGCAATGCATTACAATAACAAATCGTAATCCTTATTTACAAACTACTTTCGGGAGTTATTGAAATGCGCCGTTTTTCTTATCTAATCGCTTTGTCTTCAGTATTAGCCATTTCTGCATGTGCTAGTAACCAATCAAAATCGGAGTCTTCTGTCGGAAATTCAGGCTCGGCTTCATCTCATGAACAATATGCTGGGAAAGCTTCAGGAGCATGTCGCAGTGTGGGTGAAGGGCATAAAGTGAATGGCAAAGGAAAAAATGACGTTTATATGTGTAAGGCAAGTGTTGCACTGAATTCCGATGAAGCGAAATCTGTTCTGAATCCTAATATTAAAGTTTCTTACGGCAGCACCGGTAATACCACTTTGGTCTCCCGTCAAATTGCCAACATGGTCGGTAAAAGTCCGGAGGAATCCTGCCAGCGTGCTTTCTTGAGTACAGTGAAACGTTTCCAAAGCACTGCGGTACAAAGAAAAGCAAAATCCGTACGCTTAGTCAGCTATTTTGACAAAAAAACCGTTGGCGGCAATGAGTATGAATGCCATGTTGCTACTTGGAACAGCCGAGTGGTTTTAAAAGGAAGCTTGCATTAAAAGTGTAACGACCAAATTATGGTTTGGCGGTAATTTGGTCTAACTGCCACGGCAATTTCAACTGCATGTTTGCCGTGGGGCAAATCAGCCCGCAGGTTCAACTCCTGATTGACGTTCCCCACGAATCCTGCACATTCCAATCTATATGGAGCGTTTATCTATGGAATATCCTTATCTATTATCCGTTTCGTCCGATTCGTTCATCCTGTTTGATAACGACAAAGACAATTTTTTTGACGAATTTTATCGGGAATTTTCCGGTTGTGCGTTTGATAGCGAATGTGAAAATGTGTGGTATTTGCAGGGTACGGACGCATTTTTTGCCGTTCAGGGAAACCGGCTTGTTTTGCAGGATTGGGCAGGGCAAATTTATTTTTCGCTGCCGTTATCCGTGTCGCTGGATTCGGTGGAGAATGGCGGTGTCATGCTGGTTTCCGGTATGCCTGAACCAGTTTCTGCCGAAATACTTCAAGCTGCGTTTGGAAGCACGAAAGGCGATGACAAAGCCTTGTCGCAGGCATTGTCGGATTTTGAAGCGCAAAACGGTTGGAACGAATACGATTGTCAGGCGTTGTGTATTTGCCTGTTCAACGAAGAAGGGTTGGAGCGGATGAAACGGGACTATGAGTTGTAACCGCCTTTTCAGGCAGTCTGCGACAATGTGTTGAAATGAGCCGGTGGGTATATGCTGCCGGCTCATTTTGGTTTTAGAAAATTTTGTTTTGGATATCCGATGAAGAAGCATTTGTATTGCCTGCTCGGAGATGAGCTACTTGCCGAAACTTATTGTGATGATTCTTTAAGTCAGCATGATAGGCAGAGGATAGCCCAATCACCGCAATTGTCGGAAAGAATAGATTGGAAAGTCAGTCGCGCCCTTAAGCAAAAATCAAAACATCCAATCGTTTCGCTCAGCCATAGTCACGGCATTGCTGCGGTATTGTGTACATCAAATAGTCTGTCCGCCGGTGTGGATGTTGAGAAAATCCGTTTTCGTGATTTTCAGGCGTTGGCGGAGTGGGTATGTGCTGAGTGGGAAAAGGAATATTTGGTATCCAGGGATTGGGATAAGGAAGAATTTTATCGGCTATGGTGCATTAAAGAAGCACTGTTGAAGGCGGCGGATTTGGATTTTCCCGAGGATATGCGCAAGGTTGGCTATCGATTTACAGCAGATGGAAAAAAGGGAATACAGGTGTGCGGATGTTCGGATTGGCATGGAATGACAGCGATGTTGTCTGATGGATTTGTTGTTGCCTGTGTTTGGCAGGGGAATGATGTTGAAGTTTATCTGGAATGTCACGGCGGGATAAATAAGGATGATTTGATGAGGATAGAGGTCGTCTGAAAACAGAATATTTTCAGACAGTATTGTCTGCTTGTGACAGACTCGAATTTCGGTTATAATCCGACGCTTTCAACCTTGCCTTTTGCTTTCGCATGGCAAAAGGCTGTATTTAATCATCCATAAGGAGATAACATGCGTCATTATGAGATCGTGTTTATCGTTCATCCTGATCAAAGCGAGCAAGTGCCTGCTATGGTTGAACGTTACAAAACCATGATTGCCGAAGCCGGCGGCAAAATCCACCGCTTGGAAGACTGGGGCCGCCGTCAACTGGCTTACCCGATTAACAAAATCCACAAAGCACACTATGTTTTGATGAACATCGAAACTACTCCTGAAGTAGTTGAAGAGCTGGAAACCGCTTTCCGCTTTAACGATGCCGTACTGCGCCATCTGACCATCAAAACAAAACATGCTGTAACCGAAGCCTCTCCTATGCTGGGCGGCGAAAAAGCAAAAAACTTGCTGAACGGTGCGGCTGAAGAAGTTGCAGCAGCCGAATAAGATTGGATAATCTTACAAAGCTTACCGCCCTGATTTACAAGGTTGAATCCTTGAGATACACGCCGGCAGGAATCCCTGTTTTGGATATTATGTTAAAGCATGAATCTTGGCAGGAAGAAAACGGGCAAAAATGCCTGGTCAGTTTTGAAATTCCCGCGCGTATTTTAGGTAAGCAGGCTAAAGAATGGCAGTATCGGCAAGATACGATGGTTGAAGCAGAAGGCTTTCTCGCACAGCGAAGCAAACGCTTCCCAAGGCCGATACTCCGCATACAGAACATTAAAGAATATAAAGGTTAAACGACAATGGCTCGTCAATCA
>CAKARM010000146.1:0-5641 GCA_916720585.1 uncultured Neisseria sp. | reverse complement strand
CTTTGAGCTAAGGCGAGGCAACGCCGTACTGGTTTAAAGTTAATCCACTATATATATCCTAGATATGCCTATTAAGCTATAAAAAACTGCACATGATCAAGCTGGATTTGGTCTCCGGCTTACTAATGTGCAGTTTACGATTTTCAGACGACCTTTGCTGTTTAGATGGCAAATAATACGTCTTTATAGATTTTCAGCTTTACGCTTTTTCTTTTTGGCGCATTTTTTCCGCCATCATTTCATGCAGCGTTTTCTTGGCAGGTTTCATCGGAACGCGGTTGTCCGTCCAGCCCAGTTGCTTGCTCGGCGTCAATGCACGGAATTTGGTGGCCGCCCAACCGAAGGCGCGGTAGGCTTTGCTGCCGCTGAAAATGCCGTTGAATGTGCGCCATGCCATTTGTTCGCCGAAGGTATGCGATGCGCCTTGTCCGCGGATAGGATGCGGTACGACTTCGGTCGGCGAACGTTGCGCTTCAACGCGCAGACGCTGCATTTGCTCGGTAATCGGGATACGCACCGGACAAACTTCCACACACGCGCCGCACATGGTACAGGCGGTCGGCAGGTCGCGGGTGGCATCCAGACCCAACAGGTGCGGGGAAATAATCTCGCCGATAGGGCCGGGATAGGTTGTGCCGTATGCTGCGCCACCGATACGGGTATAAACCGGACAATGGTTCATACACGCGCCACAACGGATACATTGCAAGGTACGGCGCATTTGGTCTTCGGCATAGGCTTGGCTGCGTCCATTGTCGAGCAGAACCAAGTGCATTTCCTGCGGACCGTCCAGCTCTTCGCTGCGGCGCGGACCGGTAATCATATTGAAATAGGTGGTGATGTTCTGACCGATGGCAGAACGCGGCAGCAGGCTGTACAAGGGAGGAATGTCGGACAATTTCGCCACAACTTTTTCAATACCGGTAATGGCAATATGCACGGGCGGAACGGTAGTACTCAAGCGACCGTTGCCTTCGTTTTCCACCAGACACAACGTACCTGTTTCTGCAACAGCGAAGTTTACGCCGCTCAAGCCGACATCGGCAGTGCTGTAAATATCGCGCAGGGCTTTGCGGGCGAAGCCGGTCAGTTGATCTACGTCGTCCGTTAACGGTGTGCCAAGATTTTGGTGGAAAAGTTCGCTAACCTGTTCTTTGGTTTTGTGAATGGCGGGCATTACGATATGGGTCGGTTTTTCGCCTGCCATTTGGACGATAAACTCGCCCAAGTCGCTTTCCACCGCTTTAATGCCTTTTGCTTCAAGATAATGGTTCAGCTCGATTTCCTCGCTGACCATAGATTTGCCTTTGACCATCAGCTTGCCGTTTTTGGCAGTAATGATGTCGTGGATGATTCCGCAGGCTTCGGCCGGCGTTTCCGCCCAGTGTACTTTTACGCCCAGCTTAGTCAGGTTTTCTTCCAATTGCTCCAGCAGGGTGGGCAATTTAGACAATGAACGCTGACGGACGTGTTCACACAAATCCCGCAGGTTTTGCAACTCTTCTTCGTCGGACAAAACGGCTTTGCGCTTGGTCATCAGCATATCCATCGCGGTACGCAGACTCTTACGCAAAGGCTTGTCTTGAAGGGAAATTGCGGCGTTTTGTTTGAAAGTTTCCGGCTTCATGTGGAACTTGATGGTTTGCGTAGTCATGCGTTTTCCTCCAAATCGGCAGGTGAAATGTGGTCAGGCAGTATGGCGAGGATGACCAAATCACGCGGACCGTGTGCGCCGTAAGCAAGCGTCAGCTGGATGTCTGCGGTTTTGGATGGGCCGGAAATCAGGAAAACATTGGTCGGCATACCGTTTTCTACCAGTTTTTCGCCTTCGACGGCGTTGTGAAATTCGTTATACATTTTCGCCGTATCAAACAGGCAGAAATGCACGGGCGGAACAAGGCTTAAAGTACGCGGCTCTTCAGGGCTGGAAAACAGCATCAGCGTACCGGTGCGGGCGATGCCGCATTGCGAGCCGCTAAAGCCTGCATCGATGTTCGCGAAAAACTCAGTTTTCCAAGTATCGATTTCGCGCTCGAAAGCAATCGGTTCGATATTGCTGTCCACCAGCGCGGCACGGGCGATTTGTCCGTGTTCAGTCGCCAACGGCAGCAGGATGTTTTTCAAACCTTTGCCTTCGGCTGCTTGACGGAATACTTGCGGCCAGCCGGTTTTGGTCACCCAATAAATTTCGGTTTTGACGGCGCGCATAGCGGCAGCCCAATGTTTCAGACGCTCAACTTCGTTGTCCCAAGAAACACCCATTTCACGGTAATAATCAAAAACCGCAGGCTCTTCCATCGGCAATGCGTCGGCTTTTTTCAGTTTTGCCAAAATATTTTCGCGCGCGCTCATGCTTTGCCTCCGGTGCGTTCCAACAAGAAGGATGCGATGTGTTTCGGACGCGGCATATTCGGCTCGTCCTTAGCGATTTTGCCGCCGATGTTCATCATGCAGCCGCAGTCCGCACTGATGATTTCGGTCGCGCCGGTTTCTTTCAGCGCGGCAACTTTGTCGGTTACCATCGCGCCGGAAATATCCGCTTGTTTGACAGAGAATGTACCGCCGAAGCCGCAGCATTCGCTTTCATGGTCGTGAACGATACGTTCAACGTTTTCCATGCCGTCAATCAACTGCCAGCCTGAAATATGGACGTTCATTTCGCGGCGTGCCGCGCAGGAAGTGTGAACGGCGACTTTGACCGGCTCGCCTTTGTCTTCAGGCTTGTAGCCGATGGCAAGCAAGAAATGAGTAAACTCAATGATGCGGTTGGCACAATCAACCGCTTTGGATTCGTATTCTGTATTTTTAAACAGGGTAGGCCAGTGATGTTTCATCATGCCGCCGCACGAGCCGGACGGTACGACGATCGGCCAGTTTTCAGGGAAAAGGTCGAGTTGCGCTTTGGCGACATCAAATGCCTCGGTCGGATGACCGGAAGAGTAGGCGGGTTGGCCGCAGCAGCTTTGCGCCATCGGGTAATGAACCCGTATGCCTTGCTGCTCGATTAAAGTAATGGCATCCATGCCTGCTTCGGGCATGAAAAGATCGAGGACGCAGGTGCCGAAGAAATAAACATCCGTCGGCTTGCTGTCGAATTTAGTGATTTGGGGTGGGGTGATTGAGCTCATTTTTTCGTTAACGGGAGTACCCGTTTTTCTTTGTATAAATAGACGGCTACTTTAAGTAATTGCATGTAGGCGGTCAAGTATAATTTTAAAAAATAATATTGGAAACGATTGATGGGTCGTCTGAAATGCTGATTTCACAGATATTAATGTCTACATGCGAATAGATATCATTATATTTAAAAGTAATTTTGTTTATTAATAAATGAATTGAACAGCCTATCTAACCGTCAGGAGCGATTCACAAATATATTTGCACCCGGCTTTCAGATAGCTTTGTAGAGTAAATAGGGGAGGGTAGTTAATTGGATTGAGAGGAAGATGGATTTTTAGATGCATTAATTTTTGATGCAACCCACAGCGCGGCACCTGTACCCAACATGTCTGCAATGCCGTCACCGATAGAGCCTTCGCGTGTTGTCGTGAAAGTGGCTTGAGCCCATTCGCTTCCAACAGCAAACAGAAGTGCGAATATCAACAAACCGAGATACGGAATTTTTGCTTTTTCGTGAATATAAGATTTTGCCAATAACCAAATCTGGGCAAAAAACAAAGCGAAGTGGGCTACTTTGTCGAAATTGGGAAACGGTGGCGGCGTATTGCCAGATTCCTTGAAAATCAAAGAATAGATACCGGCCACAAACCAAACGATAGCCAACAGACTGAATTTATTGATGTAAAACTTCATTTTTGTTCCTCATCCAACCAAGTTTGGCAGATAGCCGCAAGGCGGATGAATTTGTTGCCGCGTCCGTTCAATATGTCGCGCCATTGTTCAACTTCCTCTGTTGTCGGTGCATCATCTATACTGCATTCGTACAGCAGGAAATCAAGGGTTTCTTCCACTACGCCGATGGGTTCATTCTGGATTAATTCTAAAATCTGAGACATATAGGGAATTTTTCAAAAGAGGAGGGTGGATAATGACGTACACAACATATTATTTACTTGCTGTGTAGGAAACGTGTAGCTTCTTCCCATTCGCCTGCCATTATTTTCGGCATCGCTTTTAATGATTTGGCAATTGCCTCGTCAATCTGTTGGCGGTGTTCTGCGCTTGGCTTGTTCAATACATAAGCGACAACGAGGTTACGGTCACCCGGATGATCTATACCCAAACGCAAACGGTAATAGTCAGGTGTACCAAGACGGGCTTGGATATCTTTCAAGCCGTTATGCCCCCCATTTCCGCCACCAAGTTTAAATTTGATACGGCCGCAAGGAATGTCCAATTCGTCATGCACAACCAGTATCTCTTCGGGCTTGATTTTGTAAAACTGTGCGAGTGCGGTAACAGATTGGCCGGAACGATTCATAAAAGTCATGGGTTTAAGCAGCCAAACATCGCCATCGGGCAGATTCGCCCGCGCCACCTCACCAAAGAATTTTTTCTCTTCTTTAAATGATACTTTCCACTGCCACGCAAGTTCGTCTAAGAACCAAAATCCTGCATTATGGCGGGTTTGTTCGTATTCGCCCCCGGGATTTCCCAGTCCGACGATCATTTTGATTTTATTCGACATAATTATTTCTCAATACCGCAGAAAATGCGGTCAATTTCGATAAAAGGTCGTCTGAAAATGGTTTCAGACGACCCAAGTTAACTATCAATCCTGATTTTGTACACGTTTGCGGCGCGCCTCTTTGGGATCGATCAATAATGGGCGATAAATCTCAATCCGGTCTTTATCGCGAAGAAGCGTCTCACTTTTAACTGATTTGCCAAAAATTCCCAGCGGAGCAATTTGTAAGTCCAATTCAGAAAATATTTCATCCAGCCCGCTTTGACATACCGCTTCACGCGCCGTGCAGCCATTTTGCACATTCATTTTTTTCAACACTTGCTTGTCAGGCAAACCGTAAACGACTTCAATCTCAAGCATAACGGCGATCCGCTTCTTTAACGAACGCATCAACCAATGCTCCGGACAAATGGCTGAAAACAGGCGAAATCATGGCAGATAAGACAGAGTTGGAAAATTCATATTCCAATTTAAATTCAACTTTGCACATATCGTCGCCCAAATCTAAGAATTTCCATGTTCCCCGCAAGATTTTAAAAGGTCCTTCCAACAAATCCATTCGGATTTCCTTACCGGGAATATTGTGATTGTGCGTAGCAAATGATTGGCGCACGCGCATATAGTCCATAAAAAGACGCGCTTTCAACTCATTGTTTTTTCGTTCGATTACTTCAGTTTTACTGTACCAGGGCAAAAATTTCGGATAGTCTTCAACCTTATCGACCAACTCAAACATTTGCTCCGCGCTGTGCAAAACCAAGATATTCTTCTCAACCTTTTTCATGCTCAAACAGGCTCAAAATCGGAAAGCGGTATTATAAACGAATTCACTGTATTTTTCAGACGACCTCGAATCTCTGCAACCATCCCAATCCAACTCATCATCAAGACAGTCCTGCTTGGCAAAGTATAACGATATGCGTATAATTGACCTTTCCCATCTGGGGGCGATCTTGGTTTCGACGGGGGTTGCAAAGCAGATGCGGGCATACC
>CAKARM010000145.1:0-5669 GCA_916720585.1 uncultured Neisseria sp. | reverse complement strand
TAGGCTTTTATGAGTGTCCAAGATTTGGGGGCCAGTTCAGTTTTCAGACGACCTCTTATTGAACTGCCGCTTTATTCAGCGATATAGGGAAACGATGGTTTCGGCGGCTTTGACGCAGCTGTCGACATCGGCGACCAAGGCGATGCGGACGTAGCCTTCACCGGGGTTGCCCCATTCGGTATCGCGAGCGAGGAAGCGGCCGGGGAGGACTTGGATGGCGGCTTTTTGCCAGAGGTTTTTGGCAAATGCCAAGTCGTCACCATCGGGGACTTTCAGCCAGATATAGAACGATGCGTCGGGCAGTTTGACATCGAATGCCTGCTGCAAAATGGGGACGATGCGGTCAAATTTTTCCTGATACAGGCGGCGGTTGGCGATGACGTGTTCTTCGTCGTTCCATGCGGCGATGCTGGCGCGTTGGACGGGGATGCTCATTGCGCTGCCGTGGTAGGTGCGGTAGAGCAGGAAGTTTTTAAGCAATTCGGCATCGCCTGCGACAAAACCAGAGCGCAGTCCGGGGACGTTGGAGCGTTTGGAGAGGCTGGTGAACATGACGATATTGCGGTTGCCGCGCCCTAATTGCGCTGCCGCCTGTAAGCCGCCTATGGGTTTGTTGCCGTCGAAATAGATTTCGGAATAGCATTCGTCGGAAGCAATGATGAAACCGTATTTGTCTTGCAGATCAAAGATTTCTTGCCAGTCTTCCAGTTGCAGGACGCTGCCGCTGGGGTTGTTGGGCGAGCAGACGAACATGACTTTGGTGCGTTGCCATACGTCTTCGGTGATGCTTTTCCAATCGGGCTTGAAGGACGGGGCAGGGCAGTTGGCAAAACGGATTTCGCCGCCGCCGAGAATGGCTGCGCCTTCGTAGATTTGGTAGAACGGGTTGGGGCTGAGGACGATGGGTTTGAGGTCGTCTGAAACGGGGTTTAAGACGGTTTGAACGAAGGAAAACAAGGCTTCGCGGCTGCCGAGTACGGGCAGGACTTCTGTATCGGGGTTGACGGTCAGTCCGTCGTAACGGCGGCGCATCCAGTCGGCACAAGCTTGGCGCAGCTCGGGCAGACCTGCGGTCAGGGGGTATTTTTCCAGTTCGTGCAGCGAGGCGGTCAGCGCATTGGTGATGACTTCGGGGGTAGGGTGTTTCGGTTCGCCGATATGCAGGTGGACGGGGGTGACGCCTTCGGGAGGGTTAACGCCCTGCATGGCTTCGCGCAGGCGGGCAAACGGATAGGGTTGGAGCTGGTCGAGTAGTGGGTTCATGGGTGTTCCAAATGTCTATCGAGACGGTCATCTTAGCATTTTTTATGCGGATTTTGTTGACAATGTGTGCAGGAAAAGGGAGGCAGCGTTAGGAAAAGGTCGTCTGAAAATCGGTTTCAGACGACCTTTTTAAGCATCACGCGATTTGCAGGCAAAATATATTGGATTAACTTTAAACCAGTACGGCGTTGCCTCGCCTTGTCCTGATTTAAATTTAATCCACTAAAAAAGGGCACATTGAAATATGCCCTTTTTTAGCGTTCATCTGCGGGTATGAATTATTTGGCTGCTGCGGGAAGAGCACCGTTAAGCAAGTATTGGATGGTTTCTTGAACCGTGCGGATGGCGTTGCCAAACGGTAACGGGTCTTTGCCTCGGAAAAACAAGCCTTTATCGACTTCGCCACGGAAGGCGGCGGAGAGTTGGATGTCAATGCAGAATTGTCCGGCTTTTGCCAAACCGTCGCGCAGGCCGCAGCTGGTCAGACAGTTCAAGCCTTGCGTACAGCGGCGCGGGTCGGCTTTGGCATTGGCTTGTAGCTTGGATTCGCGCTTGATGTAGCTGTCCAGGAATTTGGTGCGCACACCGCGTGCGGGCAGTCCGGCGACGGACATAAATTCGACAACATGCTCGGTTTCTGCGCCTGCCAGCGTTTTTTTGAAGTTGATGTGGGCATCGCCTTCTTCGGTAACCGCAAACGCCGTGCCGATTTGGACGGCGGATGCGCCCCAGTTTTTCAGCGCGGTTTTGACTTTTTCAAAGTTCGCCATGCCACCGGCGAGGATGAGCGGGATTTTTTCACTTTCAAGACCTAAGTTCTTGAATACTTCGAAAGTTTCTTCGATGACGCGTTTGAATTCAAACTTGGCATCGTTCACACCTGCCACGCTTGCCGCGCCCAAGTGTCCGGCAGCGTGTGCGGGATGTTCGATAACGATGGCGTCGGGCAAAACACCTTTTTTCATCCAGCGTTTCAATACGATGCCGATACCGCGCGATTCGGACAAAATCGGGAACAGGGCGACATCTTTGTGATAACCCTCGGTCATTTCGGGCAAATCCAGCGGCAATCCCGCGCCCATCACAATCGCGTCCGCCCCCGATTCGCAGGCTTGGCGGACGTAAGCAGCGTGGTCTTTGACGGCTTTCATGACGTTGACGGCAATCATGCCTTTGCCGTTTGCGTCGGCTTTGGCTTTTTGGATTTCGCGGTCAAGCGCGATGCAGTTGAGTCGGGTGTATTTTTCTTCGCTCGGATTGATTTTGGATTCGGCGAGCAGGTCGTCATGCAGGTGGCGCAAATCAACGCTGGCAATCGTGCCGACACCGTTTTCGCGGGCGACCGCGCTGGAGAGTTTCGATGCGGAAACGCCCACGCCCATCCCGCCTTGGACGACGGGAATCAATGATTTGCCTCGGATGTGCAATGGGTCGAAGTTGTTTTGCATGTATGGGTTCCTTGATGGTTGCGGGAGCGGGCTGATATTGGCAGACCGGCTTTGCTGGATTTTTGAAAATTTATTTTTAATCAATGGGTAAGGTTTGTTTTTTTACTGAACCTGATGATATTGGGCTGCTTGTATCTCAGGTTTTAGTAATTATACTCTAAATGTGGACAAAAATTAGAGTATCAATACAGTTTTTGCAAATTAAATTTGAAAAGTATTGTTAACTAAGAAATATTTTTTCGGGTTAGGTCGTCTGAAAGATTGATTTATCGAAGGTTGGTTTGGGATGAAGGCTGACTGCTTTGCCTATTTCTATTCCACTTAAACTGTAAAAAGATGCATTCCAGATCATCTTAATGGGTGAAATAATGAGGATAACTGGTTTATTGCGATGAGATGTTGGGGATATTAAGAAGACACCGTGTTATAGTGGATTAAATTTAAATCAGGACAAGGCGACGAAGCCGCAGACAGTACAGATAGTACGGAACCGATTCACTTGGTGCTTCAGCACCTTAGAGAATCGTTCTCTTTGAGCTAAGGCGAGGCAACGCCGTACTGGTTTAAATTTAATCCACTATATTTACACAACGGGTTGAGAAAAATAATTCTGTAAGACCTAAAAAGGCGTATTACCTTTCAAGTTCTTATGTGTCCTTGACTGCTGCCCGTATACCGTTGAATGCGCCTGCTCGGATAAAGACACGGACTATCGGGGCAAGCAGTTTCAGGTGCCTGCACTTTGTCCGATTTTGACTTGACCGTTTGCCGACATGTTTATCTTGTCAAATTCTGTTTTTCAGTTTGTATTTCAGTTAATAAGCCAGTAATAGGCATTCCATTTTTTTGAGCACGCAGAGCCCATTTTTCTGCTTCATATAATTTGTTTTTATCTTTACTGTCTTGGTAATGATCAAAGAATATATAGGCAAGATCATGTTGTGCTTGAGTATTGCCCGACTCAGCGGCCCGAATTAACCAAAATATAAATTTATCTTGGTTAAACTCATAAAAAGCAAAATAATGAGCTAATTTTGATGCTGCTTGACCATTACCGGAAGAGGCATCGATTTTTAACTTTTCCAGCTCGGCTTTAGAAATATACACGCTGTCATTTAATGACATATTGGCATCAGATTGCATGCGTCTCTCCTTGCCGTAGGAGGGGGTGCAAGATAACAAAAATATACCTAGCAAAATGATTTTAAGGGTCATATGGCTTGAATGTAACTTGTTTCCCTTCATTTCTTGCTCCTCCTGATGTAGAACCTGGCTTGCACCGAGTATCTGGATAGTCTTTTATCTGTCTAAGATTTGTGGCGGTTCATTTTTCAGACGACCTTTTGGTAGATGTGGATAAATGAGTTTGTTCACGAACTGATAGAAAACGAGATACCTGTTCTCCGTCACTCCTGCTTGCGCAGGCGTAACGGCCGGCTGGCGTTTCTATTTTCATTCTCGAAGCAAATCTCAATCCTCTTTTTTCTCCAACGCGGCAAAGGCGGCCTTCATGGTCGGGTTTTTGCGTACTAATTTTTTGACGGTCAGGTCGGTCGCTTTGTTGTTGGCAAGGCGCAGGTTGTTTTCTGAAGAGAGCAGGGCTTCTTTGGTTTTTTGCA
Source organism: uncultured Neisseria sp. (assembly GCA_916720585.1). GTDB lineage: Bacteria > Pseudomonadota > Gammaproteobacteria > Burkholderiales > Neisseriaceae > Neisseria. Next base: position 1,339 of record CAKARM010000145.1, on the reverse strand, counting down.
GGTGGCTGATGGTTTTGTCGATTTCGTCGATGGCGGTTTGGAACTTGCGGCTGGCGAGTTCGTAATTGCGGGCGAAATCGGTTTTGAACTTGTCCAAGTCTTCTTCAAAGTGTGTGATGTCGATGTTTTGCGCGCGCATTTGTGCCAATTCCTGTTTGTATTTCAATGAATTAAGCGCGGCGTTGCGCAACAGGGAGACGATGGGGATGAAAAACTGCGGGCGCACGACGTACATTTTCGGGTAGGCGTAGGACACGTCGACGATGCCGTTGTTGTAGAGGTCGCTGTCGGCTTCCAAGAGTGAGACGAGTACGGCGTATTCGCAGTTTTTCTCTCTGCGGTCTTTGTCCAACTCTTTGAAAAAGTGCTCGTTTTTCTTTTTGGTGGCGGTTTCGTCGTTTTCGTTTTTCATCTCGAACATGATGGAGATTATTTCGTTGCCTTCTTCGTCGGTTTCGCGGTAGATGTAGTCGCCTTTACTGCCGGTTTTGGCGTCGTTGTCCTTGCCGAAAACGGCTTGTGGAAAGGCGGTAGTGCGGATGCGGTTGAATTCGGTTTCGCAGTGCTGCTCGAGGCTTTCGCCTATCATTTTGGTGGACTGTCTGGCTTTGAAGTCTTTGTAGAAGGCGATGGTTTCGTCTTTTTGTTTGAGTTCGGCTTCGTATTTTTCACGCAGGCTTTGTTTTTCCAACTGGTTTTCTTTGGATTGCAGCATGAGCTGAGTGTTCAGATTGCCCAATTCGCGCTCTTTTTCGGCAACAGCTTTGGTGATTTCCAGCTCTTTTTCCATATTTTTCGCCGTTTCCAGCGATTTTGCCTGCGCTTTCAGTTCGGCAATCAATTTGTCCTGCTCGGCGATTTGCGCTTTCAGACGACCTTCGATTTCGGCGGCGGCGAGTTTGCTGTCTTTTTCGTAGGCGTTGATTTGGTTGGACAGGGCGGCGATTTCGTGGTTTTTGTCGGCTAGGATTTTGTCGAATTGATTTTGCGCCTGCGCTTGGGCAAGCTGCATATCGCTTTGAAACTGCATCTGCGCCTGTTGCAGACGCTCGTGGATTTCGGTTTGAAATTCTTGGGTGCGGACTTGGTTCAGAATGTCGGCGTAACTGGCTTCGTTGACGGTAAACGCGGTGTGGCAGTGCGGGCATTTGATTTCGTGCATGGCGGGTTTCCCTTGTATTTGAAGCGTGTCATTTTAGCAGAAAGGTCGTCTGAAAAAGTTTTAGCGAAACTCGCTGCGCTCGTTTTGGCGAAACCCTTACGGGTTTTCAGACGACCTCGTCGCTTTATAGTGGATTAACTTTAAATCAGGACAAGGCGACGAAGCCGCAGACAGTAC
>CAKARM010000144.1:0-5685 GCA_916720585.1 uncultured Neisseria sp. | reverse complement strand
CTCTTGCGTTGACGGCAGGCGTTCCTGATGGGAGGCGGTCAGGCTGAGTTTGTGTTGTGGCGTGAAATACCAGTTGCCGGAAAGCGCGAACGAGCGGGCGGTTTGGCGGTGCGCGCCGAGGTCGGGCAAGGGTTGGTTGTAGTAGTTTTCCCGATCAATCAAGGCTTTGTCGTACTGGATAGATGCTTTTTGTTTTTCCACGCGCACGCCGCCTTCAAGCGAGAAGTTGTCCCAATTTGCCTGTTCTACACCGAAAAAGCTGTAATGATGCACATCGTTGTCGATCAACATCGGCTGTTGGACGGTTTCGGGAATGGCGGAAAGCGCGCTGGATTGTTGGGTGAGGTATTGCACGCCCCAACTGCCTTTCAGACGACCTATGGGCAGGTGGCGCAATTCGATGCGGGCATTTTGCGTTTTGTTTTTAAAGAAGTTTTCCACTGCATCGCCCGCTTTTTCGTCGTGGCGGTAGTCGTTACGGTTCAAATGCACGCGCAGGGCTTCGAAGCCGGGGAGCGGCTGCTTCCATTCGGCGCGGATTTCGTAGCGTTTGTTGCGCAGGTCTATCCACGGTCTGCCGCTGTGGGCGTGCGCGTGTGCATTATCGTCGTCGTGGAAGCCGCAGCTCAAGCCCGGATTGTCGTAATCGATGTCTTCTTCGGTCAACAGATGAGGATAAAGCTGCAAATAGCGTTTGTTAATCAAGCTCTTCTGCCAAATGATGTCGGCGTGGCAGTCGTCGTAGAGGTGGCTGTGCGCAGGCAGGCCGTAGCGGTCGCGACGGTCGCTGTACGCCGCGCCGATAAAGCCTTTCTCACCCACCCAAGACAGCCCGATGCTGCCTGTTTGCGAATCGGCATGGCTGTCGGGCAGGCGTTTCAGACGACCTTCTTCCTTACGGTAACGCGGTACGGCGTAGTCGCCTGATTTGCGGTACAGCCCTTCCGTGTGCAACACGAAGTTTTTGCCCAGTCCGACGTTAATGCCGCCGGACGTGAGTTTTTCCAGATTGCCGCTGCTCAAACGCAGCCCCAGTTCGCCCGATGCGCCGTTTTCAGGCATTTTTTCGGGGATTTTTCCGTCGGCAACATCCACCAGCCCCGCCACATTGCCCGAGCTGTACAACAGCGTTACCGGCCCGCGTAGGATTTCGACCTGTTGCGACAAGGCGGTGTCCACCATCAGGGCATGGTCGGGCGAGAAATCCGCCATGTCGCCCGTTTCGCCGTGATGGTTCAACACTTTAATCCGCCTGCCCGTCTGCCCGCGTATCACAGGCGCGGACGCGCCGCCGCCGTATTGCGAAGCATGGACGCCCGGCACGCCGTTGAGCGCGTCGCCGAGATTGACGGCTTTTTGCCGCAAAGTATCGCCGCTGATGATTTTGTCGGAGGCAGTCGATGCGTGCAGCAGCCCCGAAGTGGCACGCGGACGGTTTTTGCCGACGACGTTGACCGTTTCCAAGTCCACCGTCTGCTCGGTTTCATGCGCTTGGGCGAGAATGGGGGAACTGATTAAAAGAATAGATAAAACAATAGGTTTAAGCGTGGCTTGTGTCATTTTGGGTTTCCCGTCATATTTCAAATAGATTGTTATTATATAACATCACATCATTAATATGACAAGAATTCAAGAAGCGAATCGCATTTGGTGCGGCAAAACAGCCAAACCAAAACCCATACAAACAGCGAAGACCAAAGGTCGTCTGAAACCCAATATCTTGAAAATGATAAAAAAGACGGAAACAGCGGCAGCACGCCATCCCCTCGTTTGCTTGGAACGAATCATGTTGCCTAAACAACAAAAAAGGTCGTCTGAAAACGCAATATGGTTTTCAGACGACCTTGTCGGTTTGATGACTGCTATTTGGCAGCTTGGGCGGCGGCGGTCTCGGCAATCAGGTCAAGGAAGACCAGCGGCTCTTTGCCGATGTTCTTCAACGCATGGGACTGACCGGGGCGGGCGATGGTGATGTCGCCGGCGCCGACTGGAGTCTGTTTGCCCGTGCTGTCGGTAAACAGGCCCTTGCCCGATACGATGATGTAAACGTCTTCGTTGTCGGTGTGTTTGTGTTCGCCGATGGATGCGCCCGGCGGCAGGGTCAGCCAGCCGATTTCCCTGAACGCGTCTTGGGCGGCGGTCTGGTGGCGGTTGAAGGCGAAGCGGCCGAGCAGCGGGCCTTTGCCTCCGGCTGCGTTTTCGCGGTTCCACTCCGCCAAATCGGCTTTTTTGTACACTTGGACGCTGCGGTCGGTAGGTTTAGCCTGTTCCGCGGCGTGGACGCTGACGCCAGTGCCGAGCAGAAAGGCGACGGACAATGCGGCAAATAGCGGTTTCATCATGGTTCTCCGTTTGTTTTTTTTGGGGCAGATAAAGCGCAGGCTGCATTCAGGCAGTTTTCGTATCAATATTGACGACAAGTAAGATTGCATAGCATCATTTCCCAGCTTTTCAGCACAGGATTTTCCTTATTACCCAACATCGTTAAGAGACAAAAGCATGACCGAAACACAAAAAATCTATACTGCATGGACACAGATGTGGAATGGCAATCTCAACATTGCCGATGAACTGCTGTCAAACAACTTCAAAGCACATCTGACCGCTGATTCCACTCCACCACCCGCACCCGTAACTGACATAGCCAGTGCAAAGGCTTGGATAGCTACCATTCGTGCTAAAGCAGATTTGCATTATGAAATCGTACTCGGTCCGTTCCGCGACGGCGACACAATTTCTGCATATTGGCGTGTAACCGCTACGCTCGGTAACCAAACCGCCGTCAAAGTCGGTACGGATTTTCTAAAAATCAAAGACGGTAAGATTACCGACTGCTGGACGATGAACAACAACGCTGCATAATGGGGTTACCAAATCCGATATGTTTTCGAACAGCCTGCATTAGTTGATGCGTTCCGTTTTCAGACGACCTGCGGAGGCGATGGCTTTTCCCCCGCAGGCGTCCAGGCTTATTTCACGTTGCGCAGATAGTTCAGCAACAAGGGAACGGGGCGGCCGGTCGCGCCTTTTTCGCTGCCGGATTTCCATGCCGTACCCGCGATGTCGAGGTGCGCCCACGGGTAGTCTTCGGTGAAGTAAGACAGGAAGGTGGCGGCGGTAATCGTGCCTGCGCCGGGCGTGCCGATGTTGGGGATGTCGGCGAAGTTGGATTTGAGCTGGTCTTTGTAGGTCTCGAAGAGCGGCAGTTGCCATGCTTTGTCGTCCACGTTGCGGGAGGCGGCAAGCAGGCTGTCGACCAAATCCTGATTGTTGCCCATCACGCCGCTGACGTCATGTCCCAAGGCGATGATGCACGCGCCGGTCAGGGTGGCGACGTCGATGACGGCTTTGGGTTTGAACTGCTCGGCGTAAGTGAGCGCGTCGCACAAAATCAGACGGCCTTCGGCATCGGTGTTCAACACTTCGATGGTCAAGCCTTTCATGCTTTTCACAACGTCGCCCGGTTTGTTGGCCGCGCCGGAAGGCATGTTTTCACAAGTGGCGACGATGGCAATCAGGTTGATCGGCAGTTGCAGTTTGACGGCGGCGCAGAAGGTGCTGATGACGGTTGCCGCGCCGCACATATCGAACTTCATTTCATCCATGTTCAAACCGGGCTTAAGGGAGATACCGCCGGTGTCGAAGGTGATGCCTTTGCCGACCAAGACGACGGGGGCGGCTTCTTTGTCGGCTGCGCCGAAGTAGCTCAATTCAATCAGATAGGGGTCTTCCACGCTGCCTTTGGCAACCGACCAGAACGAACCCATATTTTCTTTGATGTAGTCTTTTTCAATGATTTTGGCGTGTGCACCCAGTTTTTCGGCTTCTGCTTTGGCGGTGCGTGCTAAAAATTCGGGCGTGCATTCGTTGGGTGCGGCGTTGCCCAAGTCACGGCAGAGGCTTTGTCCGTAAACCTGCGCTTCGGCGACGCGCAGGGCTTCTTTGACGGCGGCTTCGTGTGCGGTGTGGAACACGGCTTGCGAGAACTTGGCGGGCTTGGCTTCTTTTTTGTAGCGGTCGAAACGGTAGGCGGCGTTGCCGAACGCGATGGCAAAGGCTTCGGCAACGGCGGCGGCTTGCGCTTCATCGAAGGCATGGATGTCCGCATTGACCGTTTCCTGATTTTGCGCCCATTTCGCGGCTTCGGCGGCGGCTTTGTTCAGCGCGGCGCGGTCGGTTTTTTCGAGGCGGACGACGGCAACTGCCTGCAAACCGTTGTCCGTCGGGATTTTGGTGTCGGCAAAAGTTTGACCTTCTTCAAGCGAAGACAAAAGGGCAAGGGCGGTCGGGTGGTTTAATTGCGCGGTTTCGGTGCAGACAAATAACTGTGCGCCTGCCTGTTGCGGCTGCAAGGTTCCGGCTTTTGTGCTAAATTCCACGTTTATTCTCCTGATTGAGATGGTTTCGGGTAGTTTCAGACGACCCTTTGCATTAAGAGGTCGTCTGAAAACGGTTGGAAAGATTGTACTCCATTTGAGAGGTCGTCTGAAACCTTGCGCAGACAATCCGCCTGCGCCGAACCGCTACCGCTCCTAGCCGCGATTCTATGATTTATCAAAGAAACTTCATCAAAGAACTCTCTTTTACCGCCGTCGGCATTTTCGTCGTCCTCTTGGCAGTGTTGGTCTCCACGCAGGCAATCAACCTGCTCGGCCGTGCCGCCGACGGGCGCGTCGCCATCGATGCCGTGTTGGCATTGGTCGGTTTCTGGGTTATCGGCATGACGCCGCTTTTGCTGGTTTTGACCGCATTCATCAGTACGCTGACCGTGTTGACCCGCTACTGGCGCGACAGCGAAATGTCGGTCTGGCTCTCCTGCGGGCTGGCGTTGAGGCAATGGATACGCCCCGTCATGCAGTTTGCCGTACCGTTTGCCATCCTGATTGCCGTCATGCAGCTTTGGGTGATGCCGTGGGCAGAACTGCGCAGCCGCGAATACGCGGAAATCCTCAAGCAGAAGCAAGAATTGTCTATGGTGGAAGCAGGCGAGTTCAACAGCCTGGGCAAGCGCAACGGCAGGGTTTACTTCGTCGAAACCTTCGACACCGAATCGGGCATCATGAAAAACCTGTTCCTGCGCGAACAGGATAAAAACGGCAACGACAACATTATCTTCGCCAAAGAAGGCAATTTCTCACTGAACGACAACAAGCGCACGCTCGACCTGCGCAACGGCTACCGTTACAGCGGCACGCCCGGCAAAGCCGACTACAACCGCGTTTCCTTCCAGAACCTCAGCCTGATTATCAGCACCACGCCCAAACTCATCGACCCCGTTTCCCACCGCCGCACCATCCCGACATCGCAGCTCATCGGCAGCAGCAACCCGCAACATCAGGCGGAATTGATGTGGCGTATCTCGCTGACCGTCAGCGTCCTCCTGCTCTGCCTGCTTGCCGTGCCGCTTTCCTATTTCAACCCGCGCAGCGGCCACACCTACAACATCCTCGTTGCCATCGGGCTTTTCCTGATTTACCAAAACGGACTGACCTTCCTGCGCAATGCCGTGGAAGATGGCAAAATCCATTTCTGGCTCGGACTGCTGCCCATGCACATCATCATGTTCGCCATCGCCGTCGTACTCCTGCGCGTCCGCAGCATGCCCAGCCAGCCCTTCTGGCGGGCGGTTGGCAAAAGTCTGACATTGAAAGGCGGAAAATGAACCTGATTTCACGTTACATCATC
>CAKARM010000143.1:0-5693 GCA_916720585.1 uncultured Neisseria sp. | reverse complement strand
GTTCGGCAGCAGCCGTTGTTATCCGTTTAAAGATTTCGTTTTAAATAAAAAAGGCCGTCTGAAAGTCATCAAAACTTTCAGACGGCCTTTAGCTATCCGTTAACTGCTTAGAATTTCCATTCCAGCGATACAGCGTAATTGCGGCCTGGGGCGCGGTAGCGGTCTAAGCCTTTGCCATCGCGGTCAACCCCGTTGGTGGTGCTGTAGCTGTACAGGCCTTCCTTTTTGTTCTAATTACCTTAGAACTTAGCTTCAAGTGTAAAGTTGTAACTTCTTCCTGGTGAAGAGAAACGCTCTATACCTGCATGTGTCTTATTATCGACACGATTAACTGTACCAAATTCACGGATACTACGTAGAGATTCCCAAGTGTAATATTTTTTGTTACCGATGTTATAAGCACCAGCACGCACAGTGAAGTATTTGCCCAAATTGACGTAACCTGTCAGATCGAAAAGCGTATAGGCTTTGCTATGTTTGGCAAACGGCCACGGGTTGTTCAAATCATCACTGCTGTGGACGGTGTCCGACGGTTTTTTAGCTGCGGTGTGTGTCAGGTACGCATTGATACCCCAGCGTTTGGAGGGAGCATCGTAGCCCAAATTGTAAACAGCAGACCACGGGGAAAGGGCGTTAATCGGGGTTTCTTGTCCGTTGGTCTGTTTGGCTTTGCCTTTGATGTAGCTGACATTGACACCTGCGTGCGTGCCTTGCGGCAAACCGATGCTGTCAAGGTTCCATGTGCCGTTAAATTCCAAACCTTTCACCCACGCTGAGGAGCGGTTTTGGTTTTGCCAAACGGGTGAGCTGACCAATGCGGTACCGTCGGAAATCGGCGCATAATTAGGGCTGTTGGGGTTGTCTGAGGACACGCCCATGTAGGTCAGCTCGATAAAGTTGCGGTAGCGGGTTTGGAAGCCGGAGAGTTTAAAGTTTCCTGCTTTGCCGCTGCCGGCAAGGCCCAGCTCGAAGTTTTTGGCGGTTTCTGCCTTAAGGTTGGGGTTGGCTTTAAGGTAGAAGTCAGGATGCGGGAACAATAGCCAGGTTTCGTCCGAAGTCGGCGCGCGGAAGCCAGTGCTGTATTTTGCCAAAAGATTCAAATGTGGAGTGAATTTCCAGTCTAATCCTAAGCCGTAGCTGAAACCGCTGTGTTTACGCTCGCTGCCAAGATAGGGGATTTGACCGCGGATGGCAGGGGTATAGTTGGGGTTGTCCTTGGCTTTGCTGTTGCTGTTGTCGTAGCGAACCCCGGCATTGAGGCGGTATTGGCTGCTGTCGCCGAATTGGAAGGTGTTGTTCCAGTAGGCAAAACGGTTTTTGGACGAGCTTTCGACCAGCATAGTCAATTCTTGGTTGTTGGACGTTTGATATTTCGGGTCGTATAGGCGTACCCAATAGCTATGATCGCTATTGCTGTTGTCGTTTTGGGAACCACCCAATCCGTATTGCATTGCCCATACCAATTTAGAGAAGTCGATTTGTTTTTCGGCATCGGCACCGAATTGGGTATTTTTTTGACGGATGTTGCGGAACATATGGTACACGTCGCTGTTGACACCGTTACGGCCATAATCCGTCGGCAAGTCCCAGGTCCAAGTGCTCATGTCGATGGTTTGACGGTCGTAACGCAGGTTGAGGTTGTCCCATGGTCCTTTGTCAAGTTGGTTTTTGTATTCGAAACCGATGCGTTTGCGGTAGGAAATATCTTGACGGGAACGGGTGTCGCCCAGTGCGTCGCCTTTCCAGTCTGCCGCCCACATATTGGACAATTCAATCGTCGTGCGGTCGGTGCGTGAATCTTCGTAAATCCAGCCGATACGGTTTTTATCGTTGAAGTTGTAACCCAGTTTGAACAGGGTGCTTTTGTTTTCCCAGTCTTGAGGGTCAGGTTTGCTGCGCGCTACACCGCGGCTGCCGTAGTTGGTCATACCAGCATTCGGACTCCAGCTTTGTTTGTTGTCAGTGATGACGGTATCGGCAGCGTCGCTGTTGTTTTTGGTTTCTTTACCGAAACGGCGGGTGTAGACCATCAATGCGTCCAGACCCAACCAGGTTCCTGCGGCGGTTATGCTGCTGAATTTTTGGCTGTTGCGTCCGATATAGCCGCCTTTAATGCCTAAGTGGTAGGGTTTTTCTTCGGAAACATAGTCGCTTGCGGATTTGGTTTTGTAGTTGACGGCACCGCCCAATGCGCCGCTGCCGGATTTAAGCGAGTCCGCGCCTTTGGTAAGGGTTACTTCCGAAAAATTTTCGGGTTCGGAAGTGTTGCGGTTGGCATTGAAGTTGCCGTATGCACCGAACAACTCTTGGAATGCTTCAGACGACCTGCTTTCTGCTTGTGCCAGTCCGTCCACGTTGATGGCAACGCGGTCTTTATCGACACCGCGTATGGTAAAACCGTTAGAACCTGAGCGTCCGCCTTCAACGACGCTGATGCCCGGATCGTAACGCACCAAGTCGCTTTCATCGGAGACCATTTGTTTATCCAAAGCCTGACGGCGGATTTTCTCTTCACCGAGTTTTTGTACTTTGCGGCCGCCAATGACTTTGACTTCATTCAACTCCTGATAAGCTTGAGGAATAGGATCGGCCGCTAAGGCAGGGAAAGTTTGGCTGACAATAGCTGCCAGCAGTACAGGTTTAAAATGGAAGGACATTTTTTGCCTCTTAATATATATTGATTATCTATTATTGGAATGCTTGATGTGCAGTTACTGGCTGACAGGTGTCAAGCTTGTATCTGTCGTATTGCGGTCTGATGAATTTTCTACGCCGCCAAATACAGTATCTAACGATTTGTCAGCATCGAAGGTTACTTTGCCGCCTATGCTGACTTCTGTTTTATAACCGCCGTTGAACTGACCGAAGAATTTCCCTTCGACTTTGCCGTTTTTGCCGTTGGATTCAGCAGTGCCCGAGAAATCAACGCCGTTGATGCCAACATCTTTCATCACAACATCTGGACCGTAATCCGCATTACCTAAAATCGTGCCGCCGAGTTTGTTGGTGTTGAAATTGGCTGTCAGCAGTGAAAGCTTGGGAGCGATTTTTTCAGAGGCCCCATAGGATTTTTTGGGCTCGTAGGTAGAGGTAACGAAATTGCCGTTGCGGACGCGTACTGCCCAAACTTCGTATGTAGTCTTACCTTTTGCCACAGTACTGTCTGACGGTGTACTCCATGACGGTTTTGCCGATCCGACAGGTTTGCCGCCGACAAACAGGTCTGCCGTACCGTCTGAACTTATCCATGCGCCAAATTTAAGGTGATCATGTTTGGTTGCAGGGGCATTGGTGAACTGTCCCGAACTACTGCAACAGACAAACAGTTTGCCACCTTCAGATAAAGGTTGTCCTTCATAGCGGGTACGAAGGGCATAAGATGGGCTGGAATATGATGGGACAATCGGGTCGGAATATGAGCTGATGTTGTAATAGTTGCCGGAAGGGGTTTGATAGACATATTGTTTATCAGTGTAGCTGCCCCATGATGTTTTCACTTCGAGCTCCGCTTCATGCAGGCTGCCACCTTTTCCGGAAAGGATATTGATGGTCTGTATCGCACTGCTTTCATCGCTCAACTTAACATTGGCGATAGGTTGCGCTGTCGGAATAGCAACGGGAACTTTGGGCTCAGATGCACCTCCACCTGCACATGCAGTCAAAATAAAGGTAGTTGCAATAGGCACTATAAATACATTAATTTTCATAACCAATCTCTCTAAAATACAAGCTTCTCAGATACAATAATGATAAGTATTACTAATAATATGTAATATTGTGTAACAAATATTTTATTTTAGCAATACCAATATTTTTTCTATCAGTAGTTAGGGTGAATCTTTATTCCATCCTCTCCCTGTTAAATATATTTACGCAATTTATAATCCTATAAAAATAAATAAGTTATATATATTTCGTAAATTTGCCGTTATAATGATAAATCTAAATACGAATCTGTATTTTTTATGCAAAAATAAAATCACCTAAGATGTTTCAGGTAGTTTTATGACAAGAGCAAATTCCTTATTAGAAACGATTTGCCCTCAGATATACATATATTTCGGATGACTTTAAATGCTAAAAATAAAACAAAAAATTGTCTCAGCTTCTTTGTGCTACCTATTGCCGTCAGCAGCCTTTGCTGAATTTCCCGAAGAGGGTGTTCGGCAGAATATTTCTTCTCAGAATACTGCTGTACAAATACAACAGAAACAATGGTTAGATATTCTATCTGAGGAGGAAAGGTCGCCTGAAAAGAATGAGAATATAGGCAGACCAACTCTGGTTAATGATGATTTTTTAGCGGCAAACCCGCATATTCTTGAAGACGCACTGGTTCAAGCACTTAACAGCAATAGCGCAGACCTGGTTTCCTCGCTTGTTGCCCTTTACCGTAAACAGCCCAACCACAATCCCAAACTGATTGCGCGTGCCGATGCTTTGCTGGCAAAACTGAAAGGACGGACTTCCGAAGCGGTCGAACGTTATCGTACCCTTTATGAATCTGACGTTTCAGACGACCGCATATTGTTGGATTTGGCAGCAGCAGAGTTTCAGGACTATCGCTTGGGTGAGGCAACTATGCATTTTCGTCATGTCGCACAACGCGATATACCTGCCCCCGTTTTGGAAAATGTCAAACGTTTTCAAGAAGCCGTCAAACGGCAGACCGAATGGAAATGGTCTGGCGGAATCAGCCCTGTGCATAACGATAATGCCAACAACGCTGCTCCGCGTTATTGCATCGAAACAAGGGGGCAAACCGCATGCAGTGTTACCCTACCTGTCAGTGCCAACGGCTTGAATTACGAATTGAACACCGAAAAACTTACCCCATTGTATGGGCATCACGCCATCAAATTCCGCGCCAACCTCAGCGGCACAAGCTATTTTTTCGACCGCCAATCGGCTTACGACGATGCGTTCGGCAGAGCTTATTTGGGCTGGCAACGCAAGGACGGCAAACAAACCGTCAGCGTTTTACCGTTTTATCAGGCACAGTTGGCAGGCAGCAGCGAGTTTGACAGCAAAAAAGAAAATAACCGCCGCGTTGCACCTTATATGCTGGCTCACGGAGTTGGCGTACAGCTTTCGCATATGGTCAATCTCGGCAATGCGACTCAACTTTACTACTCACTGGAACGCTACCGCCAAAACTATCGGGAAACTGATCGTGCACTGCGCAACAATGGTTGGCACGACAGTACCTATCTCTCCCTGGCTCGCCGTTTTGGCAACACGACTCTGTTCGGCGGTTGGCAATACAACCGCTTTGTTCCTGAAAACAAAAACATACACAATATTGAGAACAATGCAGCCTACCACCGCAACGGTTTCAATATAGGTTGGATACAGCAATGGCAGGTTTTAGGTGGGCTTAACAGCAGATTTACCGCTTCATTTGCCAACCGTCGCTATAAAGGCATTATGGCATTCGGCACGGAGCCGCAACGCAACCGAGAGCGTTCCCTCTCTATCAACCTTAGCCACAACAAATTATCTTATAAAGGCATTACCCCTACTTTGAATTATAGTTATAGTCACACCCGTAGCAATGCACCCTATGCAATGCGTAATATTCATCAATGGTCATTAGGTGGTGAATGGAATTTTTAAAAGAGAATCAAATCTGAGTAGGTATAAGACAGCAACCCGTTCAAACAAAACTTTGTAGTGTAATTAAAGGCCCCTGC
>CAKARM010000142.1:0-5695 GCA_916720585.1 uncultured Neisseria sp. | reverse complement strand
GCGCAATTATCCGCGCCGCAAACTCGTTTTCCTGCTCTACGCGCTGCAACTGCCGCTTTTGGCGTCCATGACCGCCATCGACGCGCTCGCACGCGTCCATCCTTGGCTGCCGCCCGCACAAATCATCGCCCTGAGCCTGAGCTACACGCTGCTGCTGCCAGTAATACTGGCGTTGGTAATGGACAAATCCGACCGCGCCACCGCCGCACTCGACAGCAGCCTGCAATTTTCCGTGGTTCTGCTCGGCAGTTACGCGGCCGGTTTCGCCGCCCTGCGGCTGGCAAAGGCGGTCGGCTATGCCGATGCGTATTGGGCGGCGGTGGGCCTAGCCGTATTGGCGGGCGGGCTGCTGTATGCGTGCCGAAGCTTGTTTGATTCAGACGAGCCGTCATGAAAACCCCGTACCTTCGTATTTGAAGTGCAACGGTTTCCCGAATAAAAACAGGACACATCATCTACATCCCTTCTGAACGATACCCCCTTTCAGACGACGTTTCCTTTTAAATCGACATAGAACTTTTCAGCGGTTGCATTGCCTATTATGTTTTACCGTTCAAAATGACAGATCATTTCAAAAGGAACATATTAATGTCAGAAACTGTTACCTACGATCCCTCCCGCTACGGTGCCAAAGCCGCATACACGACTTATGAAGCCGACCAGGGTACACTCTCAGCAGGTGCAACAGTCAAAAAAGCCTCTTCCACACACTCCACTGCCCACGAAGCCAGCAAACAGTCTTACGTTGACCTGCCGGCCAATGCCGCCGTTTCGTTTACAGCAAAGGCGGATGCGGATGCCGCCACCCTCCGCTATACCGTTCCCGACGGGGCAACCGGCAAAGTTGAAATCCAAGTAAACGGCAAACCCGTAGCCAACCTCGATTTATCATCAAAACACAACTGGCAGTATTTGGAAAATTATGAACACCACAAAGGCGAAGACATCAAAATCCACGATACGCCTGCTGCCGACCGTGTCGCCCGCTTCCAGTTTGACGAAACGGGTACGCTGTTGAAAAATACATCCATTCAAAGCGGCGACACCGTTACCATCGTCAACCAATCAGGCAACACCCCGGTCGGTATCGACTTCGTTGAATTGGAAAAAGCCCATGCCGCGATCAAACAGCCCGCAAACAGCGTCAGCATTACAGATTTCGGCGCAAAAGCAAACGACGGAATCGATGATTCGAAACCCTTGACGGCGGCAATCGAATCGGCAAAAACCTACGGAAAATCCGTTTACATTCCCGAAGGGCAGTTTGATTTCGACCACCAGCTCCACATCTATGCCCCTAAAGGAATCAGCATCGGCGGCGCCGGCAGGTGGCATACCAAACTGCATTTCACGAGCGAGGAACCGCCCGTCTTTGAAAACGGCACAGTGAAAAAAGGCGGCGGCATCGTGTTTGAACACGGCAGCAACAATATTGATTTCGGCAATCTGTCGATGGATTCAAATTTGACATCCCGTTTCCACCAACAAGCCAACTACAAAGGCATTTCCGGCACTTTGGGCAAAGGCTCGTCCATCCACGACATCGCCATTGAGCATTTTGAAGTAGGCATCTGGACCGGCGATTACACCAAAGTGGACAATAAACACCCACTGCACTACACAGACGGACTGACCGTCTCCAACGCCCTCATCCGGAACAATCTTGCAGACGGCATTAATTTTGCGCAGGGAACCAGCCATTCGACCGTCATCAATTCCAATATCCGAGGCAACGGCGACGACGGTCTGGCGACATGGTCGAGCATTGCAGACCAAACAGAATCCAAAGTAGCCGAAAACAACCGTTTTCTGAACAATACCGTCGAACTCGGCTGGCGCGCGGCAGGTATCGGCATCTTCGGCGGCGCCGGACATGAAGTAGCCGGCAACCTGATTCGCGACAATGCCGCATGGTCGGGCATACGCCTCAACACCGTTTTCCAAGGACACAATTTTGACCTGAACAAAAAAGGCATTTCGGTTCGGGACAATCTGTTAATCGGCAACGGCACCCGAACCGACACATACGGACGCGAAAAAGGCTCTATCGACTTTGAAGAAGAGCATGGCGCAATCAAAAACGTCAAAGTCGAAAACAACATCATCGCCGACAACCTGTCCGACACAGCCATTACTCAGACATTGCCGATTTCAAACGGCAAAGGCATCGCACTATCCGGCAACAACATCATTGGAAATGCGATGGTTTCTGACCCGTCCGCCATTGATCATCCGGAAAAAGTTACCTCCATTACCCGTCAGGAACTCAGCAATATTCCCGATCAAAATTATTATTACGCCAACGAAGCCGCCGGCTTCAAATCCGTCAACGTGACCTATATTACAGGCACGGCAGGCAACGACAGCATCAAAGGCACAGACGGCATAGACCATATTGACGGCAAAAGCGGCGATGACAGCATTTATGCCGGCAACGGCAACGATACCGTATTCGTCAGCGGTGGAACCAACTTCATCAGTGGCGGCGATGGCGACGATATCGTCCGAGGCGGCGACGGCAGAGATACCGTCAATGGAGATTCGGGAAACGATGTGATTTTCGGCAACGGCGGAGACGACCATCTCAATGGCGGGGCGGGCAATGATACGTTGTTCGGCGGCGAAAACAACGATGTCTTTTATGGCGAGTCGGGCAAAGACGTGCTGTATGGCGGCTCAGACGACGACTTACTGTTTGGCGGTTTAGACGACGATATCCTGTATGGCGGCGCAGGGAATGATACCTATGTCTTCTGCTTCGGAGAGGGACATGACACCATTTCCGACAATCACGGCAACAACGCCCTTCAATTCGGACAAGGCATCGCCGTCAAGGATTTGCATATCCATGCAAGCACCGACGCAAATGGGGCAATCGATTGGGAAATCACCATTGCGAACTCAGGCGGCAAAATCACCATAGACAACCAATATCTCAAAGGCAGCAACACTGCTTCTGTCGGAGAATTCCGATTGGACGAAGGGACATTTACCGTAGAAACCCTGCTGGACAAACTGTCGGCAAGCGGTCAAATCGGCGGGTTTGAAACGGTCAACAGCGGAGTCGGCAGCTTTAGTTACAGTTCCGATACGGCAAACGTGCAGCACTACGATGCCGTAACGCAGCCGGCAATTTTATAGCGGCCTGATGGAAATTCAGAACCGGCGTGGTTTGGTTCTGACTTCCACGCCAACCCCGCAGGATATCAGGCTGATGTAACTGTATGCCGAAGTCAGGCTGAAATGTTCACGCTATCCGTATAAACAAGAGGTCGTCTGAACCGGTTTTCAGACGACCTCTCTCAATTTTTGGCACAAAATATCTTTTTTTACACATTTTAATTTAAATCATTTCCCAAATCATAGCCATTTAAAAAATTCACGCCAAAAGCTTATCGTTCTACGCACCATCCATGCGTTATTTTCCGCCGCGTCCGCCATCCAGTATTATCCCCGACTACGCTTTGTTACAATTCAGCCAATTTTATTTCTCGACATATCCCGCTATGAGTCATTCATCCTCTTGGTCTTCCAAAATCGGTTTCGTCCTCGCCGCGGCAGGCTCTGCCATCGGTTTGGGCGCGATTTGGAAATTCCCTTATACCGCCGGTACGAACGGCGGGGCAATTTTTGTCCTTCTGTTTGTCATCTTCACGATTATCGTGGCGTTGCCGGTACAGCTTGCCGAGTTTTATATCGGGCGCACAGGCGGTAAAAACGCCATCGATTCGTTCAAAACCCTGCGTCCCGGCTCGCTTTGGCCTTGGGTCGGCAGGATCGGTGTGGCGGCGTGCTTCATTTTATTGTCGTTTTACAGCGTAGTCGGCGGCTGGGTTTTGAATTATGTCGTACACAGCTTCACCGGCGAAATTGCCCCAAACGTTGATTTTGGCGCCCTATTCGAAAAAACAATTTCCAATCCGACAAGCTCGATTCTTTATCAAGGGCTGTTCATGCTGATTACCATTTGGGTGGTCAAAGGCGGAATCTCTGACGGCATTGAAAAAGCAAACCGCTATCTGATGCCTGCTTTGTTTATTTTGTTTATCGTTTTGGCAATCCGCTCGCTGACCTTGCCCGGCGCGATGGAAGGCGTCAGTTTTTTATTGAAACCGGATTGGTCGAAAATCAAATCGGAAACGATGCTGACCGCGCTGGGTCAGGCTTTCTTTGCGTTGAGTATCGGCGTATCGGCAATGATCACCTACGCCTCGTATTTGGGTAAAGATCAGGATATGTTCCGCTCGGGCAATATCATTATGTGGATGAACCTGCTGGTATCGCTGCTGGCAGGCCTGGTCATCTTTCCGGCGGTATTCGCATTGGGCGCCACGCCCAGCCAAGGTCCCGGCCTGATTTTCGTGGTCTTGCCTGCCGTATTCATGAAAATTCCGTCCGGCAACTATCTGTTTGCCGTGTTCATGATGTTGGTTGTCTTTGCCACGCTGACTTCAGCGTTTTCTATGCTGGAAACCGTCATTGCGGCAACCATCCGCCAAGATGAACGCAAACGCAGCCGTCACACTTGGGCCATCGGCATTGCCATCTTTATCGTCGGCATCCCTTCTGCCCTATCCTTCGGCGTATGGAGCGATGTGCTTATTTTCAATAAATCTATTTTTGATTTATGGGACTACATTATTACTGCCATCATTATGCCGCTATGCGCATTAAGCATCTCCATCTTTACCGGCTGGATTCAAGACAGGCAGTCCGTTTTGACCCATGCCGGCATGGGCAGTACCGTACCGAAAACGCTTCTATATCTGTGGCTGGGCGCGTTGCGCTACATCGCTCCGATTGCCATTATCGTGGTCTTCATCAATTCTCTTCAAATCATTTGATTTGCCACTATTTTCGACAAATAAAAAAGGACGGAAGCAAACCCGTCCTTTTTATATTTCATCACCTTATCCCTCATCCTCAAACAAAAACCCGCTTTGCGCCTCCACACCGACTTCTGGCGCTGCCATGGCATCGAGCTGGCGGTTGCGGATTTTGGTTTTCCTCATACTGAGAAGACGCATGACCTGATGCTTTTGATCATCGGTCATTTTTTGCCAATAAAGCCTTTCTTCACGGCTGCGCAGACAGCCTTTGCAATAGCCTTTGGCATTGGCTTCACAGACGCCGATACAGGGGCTGGGGATGGGAAAAAAATCAGGTTGTTCCATATTTTAAAAACGTTTGTGAAAAGAGGTCGGAGCGAACCAAAAATCCGACTGCGTCCGTTTCCGTCCAAACACGACATATATCTCGTAGGGTTTCTATATAAGACGTAAGACAATAAACAGCAGAACGCGTAAGAATTTTACTATAGCCCGTTTTAAGAACAAATCAATTTGATTTTCAGACGACCTATGCCCTACCCCAACCGTCTGGATTTTATGACTCAAGCAGTTTACGCAAAGACTGATTGTTGTATTTGATATCGGCAATCATTCGGTCGTATTGGTGCATTCTACGGAGCGATCGGGTTATCAGATAGACCGAGAAAACAATCAAGCTGATGTTCATCAGGCTGACCAACGCGAGCAAGGGCCAGACATCGACAACCTCATACCATTTCGATGTCGCAATCAGCGCGCTGAAAATAGACAACGGCAGCGCAAAAACAGCAATACCCGTGCGCATGACAGCGAGTGCCGTGCGTTTTTCAGCAAGGAGAAGCTGCACTTGATTGATGCTGAGGATA
>CAKARM010000141.1:0-5837 GCA_916720585.1 uncultured Neisseria sp. | reverse complement strand
GTACTGTCTGCGGCTTCGTCGCCTTGTCCTGATTTAAAGTTAATCCACTATATTAAGCGGCAATTCAACATTGTGTAAATTAAAAAAGATCGTCTGAAACCCCGATTCAGGTTTCAGACGACCTTTTTTTGTCTGAGGTAACGGCTTATTGCTGCTTCGCCGCCCATTCCGCAGGCGTGGCGGCAACGGAAATCGACAGTGCGTGCAATTCGTTGCTGGCCAGTTGCGCCTTCAGACCGTCTTTGATCAGGCGGTGGCGGGCGAGGCGGGCTTTGCCTTCAAATTCGGAAGAGACGATGACGGCGAAGAAGTGATGTCCGTCGCCTTCGACTTCAACGTGTTCGCAAGCGGCGACGCCTTCAATCAGCGATTTGACTTGTTCTGGGGTAAGCATTTGTATTCCTTGTTTCAAAAACACTGCGGCATTATACAGAATAATGCCGCTTAACATCGCCAACTTGCTGAAGATGGTATCCGAAACATAATTCATTAATATTGAATTAACATAAGGATTACAGAGGTCGTCTGAAACGTTTTCAGACGACCTCTTTTCTTATTTTTGGATTCCGGATACTTAAAAATATCATTTTTTTAGTACGAGTGAATTCAGGCAAAAGGGTTTTGGCATATAAATTGCTTTCAGATAAAAGATAAAGTTTCACTTTGATTGCAAAATAAAGTTAAGAAAATAGAAGTCATCAAAGATAAGCGGATAGATAAATAGCCAAAAGGTCGATAAATCAGTTTTGGGAGATTGTTATCTGAGGTATAGATAAATCCTGAAATTTGTTTGAAAGTGACAATATACGTCATATCCGTTGAATAAATTTTGCAATCGAAATATCGGCATCAAATACGATATTTTCATTTTTGGTTATTGGGTTGGATGTTTGAAAAGCAGGTTATTCTATCAATTCAATAATATATTAAATTTATTTGTTTAACATTTTAAATCAGAGAGTCAGCATGAATAAAATCTATCGTGTCGTATGGAACGAAACCACACAGACGTGGAACGCGGTGGCGGAATTCGCCAAAGCGCATGGGAAAACGGCTTCATCAGGCATAGGCGGCATCGTTGCCTCCGTAGGCGTGCGCTTCGCGTTTACCGCCATCATGTCCGGCCTGCTGCTCGCCAGCGGTCAAGTCATGGCTGCAGAAAATAGCGGCAAAACCCTTGCCAATGGTAAAGCCGTCACTGCGGCTGCCGAAGGTACTGATTACCACACCTGCTATTTCGATACCACCAGCTACAACGTGGTCTGCGGCGACGATAGTACAAAAGCCTTGGATGTCGTACCGGGAGTCACACCCAAACAAGGCAAGTCCGTCGTGATGGGACAAGGGGCATCTTCCAAAGGGGAAACCAATGTCGTTATCGGTGCCAATTCTTCCACTGCGGGTCCGAGTGATGAGCCGTCTCGTGCAACCGGTGCGATTGCCATTGGTGCGGCGGCAAGTGCCAACCACAATCAATCTATCGCCATGGGTCAGACGGCATCAGCAAAAGGTGAGGCTGATGTCAGTATCGGAAAATTGGCAGGCGATACCGTTTCTTCCGGCGGCCGCAATATTTCCATTGGCGAGAGCGCACTGAAAGGCGGTTCGGGAGTCAATAATGTCATTGCCATCGGTTCGTCGGCGGGCGTTGATTCCAACAGCAGTCATTCGGTTTATATCGGAACCGGTGCGACCGGTAAGGAACATAAAAACGTTTCCATCGGATATTTGGCGAACACCAAAAGCGGCAGTATTGCAGTTGGTGACAACTCAAATGCGCAGGGCAGTTCGTCCGTTGCCATCGGTACCAAATCCGTTGTAACCGATGTAGCATCTAATGGCGTTGCCATTGGTTTCAATTCCAATACTTCGGGATTGAGTGCTGTCGCCATCGGTGGTTCAAGTTCGATCGGTAAAGGTGCCAATGCATCGGGTCCTGCCAGCCTGGCAATAATGGGTACTGCCGTCGCTTCTGCACAGCGTGCCATCTCCATAGGCGAATTTACGGTCGGTTCAGGAGCTTATGGTATTGCCATCGGCGGTAAAGCAAATGCACAGGGCACGTCCTCCATCGCGATTGGCGGCAGTCAGGCGACGGACAAAGCGACGAACGCAACCGGTAATTTCTCAACTGCTATCGGTTATGGTGCCAAGACCGTCAATCATGATACCACTGCCGTCGGTAAAAACAGCACGGCAAACGGTCTGCGCGCGACAGCCTTCGGTGTGGACAGCAATGCAGGTGCTGAAAACGCCTTGGCTGCCGGTCCGCAAACCACAGCTTCTGCCAAAGGCGCGATTGCTGTCGGTTTTGCCACTCAGGCAACCGGTTTGAGCAGCATCGCAGTCGGTAAAGAAGCCATTGCCACTACAGAGACTTCTACTTCACTTGGTCAAAACAGCCAAGCCACCGCCAACAACGCCGTTGCCATCGGTAACAAAGCCGTAGCGGCAGGTACGGGCAATATCGTAGTGGGTACGAACGCAGGTGTGTACGACGCCGCCGTTTCCGCAGGGCGCACAGTCGGTGCGGACACCGTCTATATCGGCGCGGACAGCGGTCGCAATGCCTATACCAACGAACGCCAAATCTCCATCGGTAAAGGTACGGGCAACAACGCTACCGGCGTGGACAACATCGCCCTCGGCTTGCGTTCCGGCGCATTTGTGTCCGGTGCAAACAACGTCGCCATCGGTAGGGAAGCAGGCATGGGTACGGATGCCCAAAAACTGAGCGTCACTTCCACTGTCGCCATCGGTGAAGCTGCAAAAGGCAGCTCCAACAATACCGTCGCCATCGGTAAAACCGCATTGGCGGAAAAAGAATCTGCGGTTGCCGTCGGTACACTTTCCAAAGCCAGCGGTGACAACTCCGTAGCCATCGGTAAGACTGCCAACGCATTGGGCATTAAAGCAGTCGCATTGGGTGTCGATTCCGTTGCTGTTAATGAAAAAGATGTTGCATTGGGTAGCGGTAGCGTGACTGAAGCGCACCACAACGGCGACTACACGTTGAATAGTAACTATACCGCAGCCGGAACAAGCTCTCAGGGTACGGTTTCTGTCGGTAAAGTTGATGCAGCCACCCCTGCCAACAGCTTTACCCGTCAAATTCAAAACGTCTCTGCGGGTGTTATCAGCGCAACCAGCACCGACGCCATCAACGGCAGCCAGCTTTACGCGACCAATTCTTACCTGCTTAACTTGGGTAACAACGTCAAAAACGCCTTGGGCGGCGAAACTGTAATCGACAATGCAGGCAACCTGACCCTGAACAATTTAGGTGGTACAGGCAAAGCCAATGTTCACGACGCTTTAGAAGCGATGAACAATAAAATTGACCAATTGGGCGGCGGCAGCTCCAGCCATTTTTACAGCGTTCAGACGACCTCCAATGCCCGAGGCAATTACAACAATGACGGTGCAACCGGATTGGATGCTCTGGCAGCAGGTGCGGACGCGCAGGCAGCGGGCGATTTTGCCGTAGCCGTCGGTACAGGTGCGCAGGCGGTAATTTCCAACTCTATCGCCATCGGTAAAAACGCCTCCGTCAACGAAGATACCGCCTCCGTTGCCGCCGTCAACGGCGCGACCAAAGGTGAAGGCTCCGTTGCCATCGGTGCGAACACCAAAGCCAGCGGCACCAACGCTACCGCCGTCGGTCAAGCATCCAACGCCTACGGTCAAAACTCCTTCGCAGGCGGTCAGTCTTCCAAAGCATTGGGCAAATCCAGCGTAGCGGTCGGTGACGGCGCAATCGCCAACCAAGATTCCTCCACCGCAATCGGCGCATACAGCCAGTCCACGGCGGCAGGTGCGACCGCGTTGGGCTTCAATACCCGCGCAACCGCTTCCGGTACTGTCGCGGCAGGCCGCAACAGCAAAGCCACTTCCAACAATGCTTTGGCATTGGGTAACGAAGCAGACGCACAAAAAGACGACACCATCGCTATCGGCTACAACGCCCAAGCCACGCAAAACCGTGCCGTAGCCTTCGGTAAAAACGCCAAAGCCACCGCAGGCGACACCTTTGCTTTCGGTGATGCGGCAAAAGCCTCTGTCGGCAATGCCATTGCCTTCGGTAAAAACGCCAATGCCGCCCACAAAGACTCTATCGCATTGGGTGCCAATTCCGCGACTGAAGCAGCCGTTCAGACGACCTCTGCCACCGTTGGCGGCCTGACTTTCGGCAACTTTGCAGGCAACGCCCCTGAGTCCACACTCAGCATCGGCACGGCAGGCAAAGAACGTACGATTACCAACGTTGCCGCAGGCCGCATCAGCAACAACAGCACCGACGCAGTAAACGGCAGCCAGCTTTATGCGACTCAAAACGTCATGAACAACATCGGTACGACCGCAGTCGGCGTATTGGGTGGCAATGCAGCCATTGCGAATGACGGTACTATTACGATGTCCAACATCGGCGGTACGGGCGCATCCACCATTGAAGGCGCGATTTCCGCCATCAACAATGCCTCTTACAAGTCGTTCAAGCTGAATACGGCTAAAACCAACGGTACCAACGGTGAAGCCAACAACCACTCGTTGAAAGAAATTACCAATGGTTCGACCATCACGTTGGAAGCGGGTAAAAACATCGTACTGAACCAAAACGAGTCCACCGTCAGCATCAATACTGCCGATGCGCCTGAGTTTGCCGGCAAAATCACCGCCAAAGGCGGACTGGATATGTCCAACACCAAGATTACCAATCTGGGCAAGGGCGACCAACCGACCGATGCGGTTAATCTGAGCCAGTTGACCGATGCCATCAATAACGTTCACGTTACCACCCTGACGGCGGTTACCAACGAAGCTCCGTTTGCTTACGTTTCCGCAGACGGCAGAATCCTGAAGCGCAACGTAACGGTTGACGGTTCAGGCGCAAAACAGGTTTCCTTTGTTTACGCTGACGATACAAGTACGCCATATAACGGCGCAGTAACCATTGCCGCGCTGAACCCGACCGATCCGCAAACCACCGTTCCGACTCAAGTTGGCAACGTTGCTGCAGGTAAGGGACAAAATGATGCGGTAAACGTATCCCAGCTGGACAAAGTTGCCCAAGCTTTGGGTACTTCCGTCAACAACGCGACAGGCGAAATCGCCGCGCCGAAATACTCTGTAATTTCCGGCAGCCCGGCAACTTCGGGCGTAGCTGATTACAACAATGTCGGCGATGCATTGACTGCCTTGAGCAATGCCGTTCGTGCGCCTTTAACTTTTGCAGGTGACAGCGGTACGCCTTCAACCCGCCAATTGGGCAGCACTGTCACCGTTAAAGGCGGTGAGGCAGATGAAGCTAAACTGTCCGCTAACAACATCGGCGTGGTTTCAGACGACACGACCGGCACGCTCAACGTCAAACTGGCGAAAGAGCTGAAAGGTCTGACCTCGTCTGAATTCATCGACGCAGCAGGCGGCAAAACCACCGTTTCTGCAGACGGCGTGACCGTCGGCACGGCGGCAAACCCCGTCAAACTGACGACCGAAGGTCTGTCTAACGGCGGTAAGAAAGCAACCGACATCGCTGCCGGTGTGAACAACACCGACGCCGTCAACGTCAGCCAACTCACTCCGTTGGCAACCGCATTGGGCGCAACCGTCAATCCGACTACCGGCGCGGTTGAAGTACCGAATCTGGTGGTAACCAAAACCGACGGCACGCAGGCCGCACCTGTCAACACCGTACAAGGCGCGTTGGACAACATCGGTACCGAGCTGCAAAAAGGCCTGACTTTCGGCGGCGACAACGCAGACAAGAATTTCGAGCGCAAACTCGGCAACCAAGTTTTCGTCAAAGGCGGTGCGGATGCGGCGAAACTGTCCGACAA
>CAKARM010000140.1:0-5856 GCA_916720585.1 uncultured Neisseria sp. | reverse complement strand
TGATGTCCACGCCGCCGTCGCCGTATTTGGTGAAAAAGCCCACGCCGAAATCTTCGATTTTGTTGCCCGTGCCGGTAACCAGCAAACCGTTTAGCTGCCCGTAATAATAAAGCGTCAGCATCCGCAGGCGGCTGCGGGCGTTGGCAAGCGCGAGCTGTTTGGCGGGGAATTCGGTTTCATCGACCTCGACATCGGCGGCAAAAGTATCGAAAGTCGGCGTCAAATCCACACGCATCCCGCTGACGTTGGAAAACGCCTGTTCCAACCGGCGGATGTGTTCCTGCGCGCGGCTGACTTGGTCGGCTTTTTGGCGGATGGGCATTTCAAGCAGCAGAACCTTCAGCCCCGTCCGTGCCGCGATGGCGGAAACGACTGCGGAATCGATACCGCCGGAAACGCCGACGACAAACCCTTTGGCGTGTGCGGCGGCGGCATAGTTTTTCAGCCAGTCGGCAATATGGCGGATAACGGCTTGCGTCTGCATAGTCAGGCTCCTGATTTGAAAGGGGGAATCATACCCGATTTTGAGAGGCTGCGGCATATGGACGGGTCGTCTGAAAACACAGTTTTGGCATTGCGAAACCGATTGCCGCGTTTGCGATATTGTTGGTTTGAGGTTTTCAGACGACCTGTGTCATGAGCGGTTGGCTCCCGTGTTTTAATGAGATTTTTTGTTTGACTTGTCTTTATATCGATAGATTTGCAGATTGGTTGATCTGCCGCCCTTGAAAGAATTGATTTCATAGGTAATGCCATCGTATACGGCGCGCGTGCTGATCAGCTCTTCATTCAGCGGCTGTTTCTGTTTAAAGGCTTCGATGTTTTGGATATGTTTGTCCAACAGGTTTTTAAACAGGTTGTCCGGTTTGTTTTTATGGTCGATGGTGGAAATGATTAAATCGGGAATAGTGGTGTCTTTCAAGATAAGTCCATCGTTTCCAATCACAGCATCCACACCGTCTACCTTGTTATTGACATGATATATGTTGACACTATACGGACATCCCAACTTGACAAAGTCTTTTAAAACTATAGATACAGAAAAAAGATTGGCATGATAGTCAGCGGCTCTATACATATTTTGTTTCCCGAAATTTTTTTCAACGATTTCATTATTGCTTTTTTCGATAAAGCCTAACTCTTGCAATTTGGGGACAATCAGTTCTTTGTTCATGGGGATAGGTAGGCGTTTAACTGCCTCGAAATGTGTAGGTTCATATCGCGGGTATGCCGCAGGGTCTGCAGGCGGGAGCCGAGGAGGCGTATTAAACTTATACTCGGAAGGATGACATTCAAAATGCGGGGTAGCTGCAGTTTTAACGGCTTCTACATCTTGCATTCTATCTTGCGTCAAATTCGGCTGATTGCTACATGCCGCCATAATCAGCAAACCCGCCAATACCATCAGCCTTTTATTGACTATCTCCATGATTTCACTTTCTTTATTTGGTCTTTGTTGTAATCAGTTATGGGCTTTCTTTCAGGTTTTATATCGATAGATTTGTAGTATTGTTCTCCTACCTCCACCAAATGAGTTGATTTCATAGGTAATGCCATCGTATACAGTACGCGTGCTGATCAGCTCTTCATTAAGCGGCTGTTGCTGTTTAAAGGCTTCGATGTTTTGGATATGTTTGTCCAACAGGTCTTTAAACAGGTTTTCAGGCTTGTGTTTATGATCAATGGTAGAGATGACTAAATCGGGGATGGTGGCGTCTTTCAAGATAAGTCCATCGTTTCCAATCAATATTTCTACGCCGTTTACCTCATTATTTACATGATAAATATCGATATCATATGGGCACCCTTGATTGACAATGTCTTTTAAAGTGATAGTTATAGAAAAAATATTTTCATTATAGTCAACAGTATCATACATATTTTTCTTTCCGAAATTTTTTTCATAGATTTCGTTACTACTGTCTTCTATAAAGCCTAACTTCTGCAATTTGGGAACAATCAGTTCTTTGTTCATAGGGATAGAGAGACGTTTGGCTTCATCTCTAAAAGTCGATTTTCTCTGTTGCGCTAAACTGATTGGTATACTTGTAACATTAGGTAAAGGTGGGGGGATTTCTGGGAGTGTATTAAATTTATATTCGGAGGGATGGCATTCAAAATGAAGGGGAGGTGAATTTTTCTGCTTGGTTTTAGCAGTTTGGACATTTTGTTTTCCATCCAGGGTTAAGTTTGATTGATTTGTACATGCCGCTATAACCAGCAAACCCGCTAATACAGTCAGCTTTCTATTGAATGTCTTCATTATTGATAACCTTCTTTATGCTTTTTCGATGTTCATCATCTCCTGATGCGGTTTGTAACAAATAAATCGGGTTTTATGTTGGGTGGAAATGACGATGAATTTTGTATGTTAGCTGGGTTGAGATAATGGGTAAAGCAAATGGGATAAGCGGTGGAAGGTGTGTCTGAATGGTTTGCTTTGTTTAGCGAGATATAGTGGTAACTTTAAACCAGGACGGCGTTACCTCGCCTTGTCCTGATTTAAATTTAATCCACTATAAGTGGCTTGGTGATGCGAAAGGTCGTCTGAAAACCCGATTTGGGCTTTTCAGACGACCTTTCGTTTGGGGCGGTATCAATAAACGTCGCGTTGGTAGCGTTTGTCTTCGCGCATTTCGTTGAGATAGTCTTCGGCATCGTCGCGGCTGAGTTTGCCTTGGGTTTCGATGACGTCGAGCAGGGCGGTTTCTACGTCGCGTGCCATGCGGGTGGCGTCGCCACAGACGTAGAGGTGTGCGCCTTGTTGCAGCCAGTTCCAGACTTCGGCGGCGTGTTCGGCAATTTTGTGTTGGACATAGACTTTGTGTTCGCCTTGTCTGCTCCATGCCAAGTCGGCGCGTGTGAGGATGCCGTCTTTGCGGTAATCGCTCCATTCAAGCTGGTACAGGAAGTCGTCGGCGAGGCGTTGGTTGCCGAAGATGAGCCAGTTTTTGCCGTTGTCGCCGTTGGCGGCGCGTTGCTGCATGAAGGCGCGGAAGGGGGCGATGCCTGTGCCTGCGCCTATCATGATGATGGGGGTGTCGCCGTTGGCGGGCAGGCTGAAATTGGGGTTGGGTTCGACGAAGACGCGTACTTCGCCGCCTTCTTCAAGACGTTCGCCCAGATAGCCTGAGGCTGCGCCGGTGTAGGTGTTGCCGTGGTGTTCGAAGCGGACGACGCCGACGGTCAGGTGGACTTCTTCGCCGACTTCATCTTGCGCGGAGGCGATGGAGTAAAGGCGCGGGGTTTGGGGGCGGAACAGTTGGAACAGGGTTTGCGCGTCCAAGGGATGGGGGTAGGCGGCGAAGACGCCGACGGGCGGGGTAGCGGCGAGGTAGGCGTCCAATCGGGTTTTGTCGGCGGCTGTGGTTTTGAGTTCTTCGCTACCGGACAATTCGGCGTATTGCTGCACGAGTGCGGGCGTGTTTTGCGTGATGTCGGCGGACTCGGTCAGGGCGGTGCGGATGTCGGTTTCGAGGTCGTCTGAAAGGCGGATTTTTTCTTCGCCGCTTAATTGGTGCAAATCAAGGATTTCTTGAACCAAAGCGGGAGCGTTGAGCGGGAGTATGCCCAATGCGTCGCCTGCCTGATAGTGCAGGCCGGAGCCGGACAGGTCGATTTCGATGTGCTCCACGTCTTTTTCGGCGGAACGGGACGTGATTTTTTGGCGGACGGACAGGGTGGCGGTATAGGGTTTGTCTTTGGTATAGACAGTGCCTGCGGTTTGAAGGGCGGCGGGTGTTGCAACGGATGCTGCGGCGGTTTGTGCGGCAAGCTCGGCAACTTGGGGGACGACAGCTTCTATCCACACGTCGGCGGCGCTTTGGAACTCTAAATCGCAGATACCCAAGTCGTTCAGACGACGTGCGCCCAGTTCGGCAAATTTGGCGTCAAAGTCTTTGCTCGCTTGGCAGAAATTGGGATAGGAAGAATCGCCCAAACCTAAAACGGCAAAAGTGAGTTTGCCCAAATCGGGGGCTTTTTTGCCGAAGACGAATTTATACAGCGGCAGGGCTTCTTCGGGCGGCTCGCCCTCGCCTTGCGTGGATGTTACCAATAACACGATGTCTTCATCGGGCAGGGTTTTGCTTTTGAAGTCACCCGCGCTGCTCAATACGGCTTCTACGCCGGCGTTTTTGAGTTTGGCGTGTAAAGATTCGGCAACGCCGCGCGCATTGCCCGTTTGCGAGGCGGATAAGACCAACACGCGTCGCGCGGGGGCTGCAACGGCAGGAGAGGCGGAAACACTCAAACCGCCCGCCGCCCCTTGACTTTGCGCCCAGCAGTAGCCGGAAAGCCAAGCGAGCTGTGTAGGCGAGAGGGCGGCGAGTTGTGCGGAAAGTTCGGCGGGAAGCGGGTTGGCTGGGGTCATGTCGGTTCCTTTGTGCGGACGGCTGCTTGAGGCAGAGCGTTTGCCTGCGCGGCTTTAATTGTTTGGTTGAATGGTGATTTTTCTGAAAACAGTGGCGATACTGTAAACAGGTCGTCTGAAAAACGGAAAGAATGCTTGGTTTTAATTTAATGCGATTTCGTTATATTCTGGATTGGGAGAGGGGGAGAGAAATGGTGACGGAGTCGTGTTTTCAGACGACCTTTCCTCTTGATTATGCAAACAGGAGGCGTAAAATATCAAAAAATTACACAATAAAACAAATTCCAACACAACACATCATGAACCGTCTGCTCCAACACGCATTTACCCCCAATCAAGCCACATCCATAGGTCTGCTTGCCGTAGCCTTTTGGAGTTCCGTCGTCGGATTGATACGCGCCTTGAGCCTGCACATGGGGGCGGTCGGCGGTGCGGCGGTGATGTACAGCCTTTCCACTTTGTTGCTCTTGGCTATTTTCGGATTGCCGAATCTGCGGCAGTTCAGCCGCAGCTACCTTTTTTGGGCAAGCATTTTTTTCGTCGGCTGCGAATTGTGCCTGTCTCTTTCCATCGGTTTTGCCGACAACGCACGCCAAGCGGTCGAAGTCGGCATGGTCAATTATCTTTGGCCGACGTTTACCATCATCGGCGCAGTTTGGTTTAACAAGCAGCCGGCAAAATGGTGGATAGGCATAGGCTTTGTCCTGTCGTTTATAGGTATCGCCACCGTTTTAGGCGGTGACAGCGGATTCTCTTTGCCCGAGATTATCGGCAACGTCCGAACCAATCCGCTCAGTTACATCATGGCATTGTTGGACGCGCTGTTTTGGGCGGCATACTGCACCCTGACCGCCAGAACCAAAGCGCAGGGCAATGCCGTCGGTTTTTTCTTCCTCCTCGTCTCCTGCATCCTGTGGGCAAAATATTTCGCAGGCGGCTACGGCAGCCTTCATTTCGATACCGGCGCCATGCTTTATGCCGTTGCCGCCGCAGCCTGCATGGGCTTGGGCTATGCGGTTTGGAACATCGGCATTTCATGCGGCAATATGACCGTCTTGGCAGGCGCTTCCTATTTCATTCCCATTTTTTCTGCACTCATTTCCTCCGTCCTGCTCAATGCGCCCCTGTCTGTACAGTTTTGGCAGGGCGCGATTATGGTCTGCATCGGCTCAGGCGTGTGCTGGCTTGCGACGCAGAACTTCAGTTTCAGACGAATTGAGTAGTTCTCGGTCCTTACATCAGGGTTTTTGAAAATACAACAAAAGGTCGTCTAAATATTTTCAGACGACCTTTTGTTGTATTTTCAGTTGTAATGATACGTTTGCTTAAGTTAAATACCATTTATCTGAAATAAATTGCTGGTTTATGAGAATATGGTATTTCTACAGGAATCAGAAATTGATAATGGATTGTATTTCAGCTGGTCTGATTAATCAGAAATCTGTTACAGGAAGAGTAAAAGTGGAATGTGGAAAAGATAGGGT
>CAKARM010000139.1:0-5889 GCA_916720585.1 uncultured Neisseria sp. | reverse complement strand
GTACTGTCTGCGGCTTCGTCGCCTTGTCCTGATTTAAATTTAATCCACTATAACAAAGGTCGTCTGAAAACCGGGTTTTTTCAGGTTTTCAGACGACCTTTGTTTTGCCTGACATCGGGTGTTTACGAAATCAGGTTCAAATCGCTGATGCGGTCGTAGAGGCGGTCGGGGTCGTTGCCTTCTTCGTGCATTTGGATGCGCAGGCGCAGGTCGTTGGTGGAAACGGCTTGGCGCAGGGCTTCGTCGTATTCGATTTGACCTTGGATGTAGAGTTCGAACAGGTGTTGGTCGAAGGTCTGCATGCCGTCTGTGCCGGAGCGCATCATGAGTTCACGGATTTCCATGAGTTCGCCTTTGAAAATCAAATCCTGCATGGCGGGCGTGTTGAGCAGCAGGTCGACGACGGCGGTACGCTGGCTGCGGTTTTTCTTGATGGCGAGGCGTTGGCCGATGATGCCGGTCAGGTTGAGTGCCAAATCCATGAGGACCTGTTTGCGTCGGTCTTCTTGGTAGAAGTTGATGATACGCTCGATGGTTTGGGCAGCGGTGTTGGCGTGGATGGTGAAGACGCACAAGTGGCCGGTTTGGGCAAGCTGGAGGGCGTATTCCATACTGGCTTCGCTGCGCACCTCGCCGATACAGACGACGTCGGGCGCTTGACGCATTGCGCTTTGGACGGCGATTTTCCAGTCGTTGGTGTCGATGCCGACTTCGCGCTGGGTGAAGATGCTGCGGCGGGGTTTGTAGATGAATTCGATCGGGTCTTCGATGGTGACGATGTGGCCGGGCATTTTGTGGTTGCGGTAGTCGAGCATGGATGCCATGGTGGTCGATTTACCGGAACCGGTCGGGCCGGCAAGGATCAGCAGGCCGCGCGGGGAAAGGGAGAGGTCTTTGAGTTTGGCGGGCAGGCCGAGGCTCTCCATTTCGGGGATTTCTTGGTTGATGCGGCGCAAGACCATGCCGACGCGGCCTTGTTCGTGGTAGGCGTTGACACGGTAACGGGTGTTGCTGCGGGATTGGACGGAGTAGTTGAGTTCCCATTCGCGGTTGAAGGTCTCAAGCTGCTCGGGGTTCATGGTGGATTCGACGATGGCGGCTGTGTCTTCGCCGGTCAGGGCTTTGTGCGGGACGGGGGTCAGGGTGCCGCTGACTTTGACGGCAGGCGGGAAGCCTGCGCTGATGAAGATGTCGGATGCGCCGCGTTTTTCTGCTTCAACGCACATGCGGTCGAGCAGGGGATGGAGGTGCGTGCCGATTTCGGCGGGGGTGGGGATGTGCGGCGGTTGGTTTTTTTGCGAGTAGGCTTGCACCATTTCGCTGAGTAAGTCGTGTAAAGGAGTTGTTTCGCTCATTTTGTGTACTCTTTATCAGTAAGTGAATATTGAGACCGGCGGGCGGTTTGTTTGTTATTGGGTGTTGCCTGCCTTGCGGAGGTCGTCTGAAAACGGGAAACGGGTTTCCTCGTTGTGTAAACTGCGTTTTCAGACGACCTGGTTTGTTCCCGATAATGGAATGTGTTTATCAGACGATGGTCATGCTGTCGCTGTTTTGCGCTTTGCTGCGGGCTACGTCGGGGCTGATGGTACCTTGGCGGACGAGGGTTTGCAGCGCTTGGTCGAGGGTTTGCATGCCGTGTGATTGACCGGTTTGCAGCGCGGAGTTGATTTGGGCGATTTTGTTTTCGCGGATCAGGTTGCGCACTGCGGGGGTGGAAATGAGGATTTCGTGTGCGGCGACACGGCCGTTGCCGTCGCGGGTTTTCAGCAGGGTTTGCGAAATAACCGCGCGCAGGGATTCGGACAGCATGGAACGTACCATTTCTTTTTCGCCGGCAGGGAATACGTCAACGATACGGTCCACGGTTTTGGCGGCGCCGGTGGTGTGCAGCGTGCCGAATACCAAGTGGCCGGTTTCGGCGGCAGTCAGCGCGAGGCCGATGGTTTCGGGGTCGCGCATCTCACCCACGAGGATCACGTCGGGGTCTTCACGCAATGCGGAACGCAGGGCGTTGGCAAAGCTGTGGGTGTGTTGGTGCAGCTCGCGCTGGTTGACGAGGGCTTTTTTACTTTGGTGGACGAACTCGATCGGGTCTTCGATGGTGAGGATGTGTGCGGGTTGGGTTTCGTTGATGTAGTTGATCATCGCCGCCAGCGTGGTGGATTTACCGGAACCGGTCGGGCCGGTTACCAATACCAAGCCGCGCGGGTTGTCGGCGATTTTTTGGAAAATACGCGGGGCGCGCAGGTCTTCCAGTGTCAATACGTCGCTTGGAATGGTACGGAAGACGGCGGCAGGGCCGCGGTTGGAGGTAAATGCGTTGACGCGGAAACGGGCGACGTTGGGCAGCTCGAAGGAGAAGTCCACTTCCAAATCTTGTTGGAACAGTTTGCGCTGATGGTCGTTCATGACCGAAGTGACCATGTTGCCGACTTCTTCGGCGGACATTTCGGGCAGGTTGATGCGGCGGATGTCGCCGTGAACGCGGATCATGGGGGACATTCCGGCGCTTAAGTGAAGGTCGGAAGCTTTGTTTTTGACGCCGAAAGCGAGTAAGTCGGTAATCTGCATAATGTGGCCTTGTTTTAGTTTAGAATAATGAGGCGGAACCCGATTTAAAATGTGGATGCGGAATGCCGGGCATTTCCCTGTTCAGGTTCCGATAAATTGTATTATTTTAAATACATAAACCGTTCAGACCAAGTAAAATTTTCAAAATCGCTGTAATTGATGTAATAAAGGAAGAAATCATGTCGGTATTGCAACAAAATTATGCGGAGGTGTGCCGCCGCATTGCCGAAGCTGAGCAAAAGGCGGGCAGGCAGGCGGGTGAAGTGGGTCTGATTGCCGTCAGCAAAACCTTCCCTTCAGACGACATCCGCGAGGTATATGCCGCAGGGCAGCGTGATTTCGGTGAGAACTATATTCAGGAGTGGTACGAGAAAACGGAAACGCTCGCGGATTTGCCCGACATCGTTTGGCACGTCATCGGCGATGTGCAGTCGAACAAAACCAAATTTGTCGCCGAACGCGCGCATTGGGTGCATACGATAGGTCGTCTGAAAACCGCCCGCCGCCTGAGCGAACAGCGTCCGCCCGAAATGCCGCCTTTGCAGGTGTGCATCGAAGTCAATATCGCGGGCGAGGAGGCGAAACACGGCGTTGCGCCCGAAGAGGCGGTCGCGCTGGCGGTGGAAGTGGCGAAGTTGTCGAATGTGGTTGTACGCGGGTTGATGTGTGTCGCCAAAGCCGACAGCGATGATGAAGCATTGCGCGTTCAGTTCCAAACCATGCAGAAACTGCTTGCCGACCTGAACGCGGCGGGTGTCCGCGCGGATGTATTGTCTATGGGGATGTCCGGCGATATGCCTGTGGCGGTCGCGTGCGGCGCAACGCATGTGCGTATCGGCAGCGCGATTTTCGGCAGACGGGAACCAAAAGGGAAAGACAGCCAATAAAACAGATTATCTCGGTCGTTTTGCTAGGTTTAACCTTAACGGGTTGTCGGTTGATGGGCTGGTATCCATGTGATTCCTTATCAGGCTGGTGCAAGCCCAAAAAGCCGGCAGCAATAGATTCTTGAAAAAAACAAGGTTTATACCGAACATCGCTGCCCGAAAGCGTCTGTTGGTAAAAAGGTCGTCTGAAGTTTTCTAGTTTGGTAGAAACGGCATTTCAGACGACCCCAAGTAAAATGTATTTCATTTAAAAATTGAAGGAAATTTATGAACATCTACTTTTTAGGCGGCGGCAATATGGCGGCCGCCATCGCGGGCGGATTGGTCAAACAGGGTGGATACCGCATTCACATCGCCAACCGCGGTGCGGAAAAACGCGAGCGTTTGGCAAAGGAATTGAATGTCGAAGTTTCCGAATCCCTGCCCGAACTGCATTCAGACGACGTGTTAATCCTTGCCGTCAAACCGCAGGACATGGAAGCCGCGTGCCGCAACGTTCGTGTCAACGGCGCATTGGTGCTTTCCGTCGCCGCCGGTTTGTCTATTGATACTCTCAGCCGCTACCTTGGCGGAACGCGCCGAATCGTCCGTACCATGCCCAATACGCCGGGAAAAATCGGTTTGGGCGTATCCGGCATGTTTGCCGAAGCCGAAGTATCCGAAGCCGACCGCACCGCCGCCGACCGGATTATGCGTTCCGTCGGTTTAACCGTTTGGTTGGACGAAGAAGACGAGTTGCACAACATTACCGGCATTAGCGGCAGCGGCCCCGCCTACGTCTTTTACCTGCTCGACGCGCTGCAAGCCGCCGCTCAGGTGCAAGGGTTCAGCGAAGAAGATGCCCGCGCCCTCAGTCTCGCCACGTTTAAAGGTGCAGTTGCCTTGGCAGAGCAAAGCGGCGAAGACTTCGCGCGATTGCAGCAAAACGTTACTTCCAAAGGCGGAACCACCCACGAAGCCATCGAAACGTTCAAATCATGCCACGTCGCCGAAGCCATTGCCCAGGGCGTGGAAGCCTGCGTCAAGCGTTCGCAGGAAATGGCACAACAATATAAGGTCGTCTGAAAATGCGCGGAGATTTATTGATATTGCTTGCCGACGGCATCGTTATCCTGTGTTTGGCACGCCTCTTCCTGCAGGCGGCGGGATTGAGTGAAAATCATGCATTATTGGCGTTCAGCAAGCGATCAACCGATTGGCTGGTCAACCCGCTGCATAAAATTCTGCCGGTTAAAAAATACGACCCTGCCTGCCTGTTGTCAGGACTGTTGTTATATTACATCGCATTCACCTTTATCACTTTAGTGGCGCAGCCTACCGCATTCAGCGCAAAAATCATCATCGCCAATTTTATACTGGCAGTATTGAATACAATTAAATCAGCGGCTTATGTGTTGTTGATAGGGTTGTTTATCCGAATGGCGCTCAGTATTAAAGATCCCTATTCCCAGCTTTCCGTCGCGCTGGAACGGATATATCGCCCCATACTTTCTCCTGTACAGTTTTTAAAGTACGGACGCTACGATTTTTCAGGTAGTATATTGGCATTATTACTGTGGATCTGGTTAAGCAGTCTATCGCCCCAAATTACCCGCCAAATCAATTTGTGGCTACTGCAATAGACAGCGAGTTCATTAAGAATTTGCAGTATGACGTAAGCAAAATGCAAAAAAGTGAAAATCGAAAACACGACTGTGAAAACATGGTATCATGCCGCCATTTCCAAACGGGCTTGAGAAAAGAAGTCCTAAGAAATCAATAAAATAAACCACTTGAGTAGCATTTCGTTTCCCGCAATAGATTGAAAGAAAAATTATGGTAAAGCTGACAGAACAAGACATTTTGAATTGGGACGGCCCGGAAGAAGACTACATGAATAGTGATCAGTTGGCATTCTTCCGCGAACTGCTGGTAAAAATGCAAGACGAACTGATTGAAAACGCATCTGCCACCACCGGCCACCTGCAAGAACACGAATCGGCTCCCGATCCTGCTGACCGCGCCACTCAAGAAGAAGAGTACGCGCTGGAGCTGCGCACCCGTGACCGTGAGCGCAAACTTTTAGGTAAAGTACAAGCAACTATCCGCAGCATCGATGAAGGCGATTATGGTTTCTGCGCAGATACCGGCGAGCCCATCGGCCTCAAACGCCTCCTTGCCCGCCCGACTGCGACACTTTCCGTAGAAGCACAAGAACGCCGCGAACGCATGAAAAAACAGTTTGCCGACTAAGTATAATGAAATCGGCTGATTGATTTAGGTAGTAAGAAAATATAAAGGTCGTCTGAAAGGGATTTCAGACGACCTTTGGTGTTTTTGATTTGAAATAAAAGTCTTTGTATTTCAGGTTGTTGTTGTGTTTTGTGGAATTTTTTGTTGTTTAGGAGTTGACGGTTTTTAGGGGGAGGGGTATAGTTCGGTTCTTCGCTGC
>CAKARM010000138.1:0-5917 GCA_916720585.1 uncultured Neisseria sp. | reverse complement strand
TCGGTTCCGTACTATCTGTACTGTCTGCGGCTTCGTCACCTTGTCCTGATTTAAAGTTAATCCACTATATGTTGTTTTGGGATCGTATGGGAGAGGTCGTCTGAAAAAAAGCGTTCCTGCCAAACCGGAATGTTCCGAAAGCAAACCTGACGCAAAGTCGCAGGCTTGCATTTAGGAAGGATTCAAGGTTTTGCAGGAACGCCGGCATCATTAGAAAGCACAGTTCGAGCAGCATTTTGATAACCGAAATGCCGCACTGTTTTTCAGACGACCTTTCGGATCAGTATCGGATATCGACGGTTACCTTGTCTTTATATTCGCCTGGGGTGTAGTCGGTGTTTTTTACTTCTGCCGAGATGGTGTGAATTTGGCTGTTGCCGTCGCCGGTAGATTTCAACGCGCTGCCTGATCCCGAAGGATTGTTGCCCCATAGGTGGGCGTTTGTATGGGTACCCTTTTTGAGGCGGTAGGGGACTTTGTCAGTATTGGCTGGGTTGGTGGATTTCATCTCGCCGCTGCCTTCCTGATTGCTGTTGGAAGGAATCAGACCGACGGTGTAGGGCGTGCCGTTGGTGCAGCGGACGGTGAGGTTGCCCGACTGTTTCAGGTTGTTGCTGCCGGCGGTGTGCGTGCCGAAGTCGATGTCGTCGGCAGAGATGAATTCGCAGACGGGCGCAACATAGGCTTGGACGACAAAGGAGAAACGTTGGGTGGTTAGGAATCCTCCGCAATCGACAGGATCGGGAGCACCCTCATATGCAGCCCTCCAGCTTAATGCGGTGGAGCCGTCGGTAAAGTTCGAGAGATAAGAGTGTCCAGTGGTCGTGGGTATGATGTTACTTTGTCCGCTAACCAATCTTGCTTTAATAGGCATGCTTCCTGTGACAGTGTCTTTGGCGGGGATGCGCATGATATCTGTGCTAGAACTTTTGGGCGTATTATTTTTTGAATCTGAACCCCATTCTGTCTCATCGGGTTTAAGTAATAAGAATTGCAGCGTTTGGTTGTTAATCCTGGAGTTTGTCATTCTTCGAGGACTAAATGTAGTTGGTGATGCACGTCCCCCGTCAATATTAAAGCACAGGCGTACTTTTAAGGGCTGGGCAATGGTATTGGTGCATGTGTAATTAATGGTGGCTTGGATATCTTCCGGCTGGTTGTTGTTCAGAAGGTTGACCCCATTGCCTTGACTTCCAAATACCAAGGCAGGATGGCCGTTGACGGTTTCGTTGCCTTGCACTGTGGCGGTGCATTGTACAAATCTTCCAGCTTCGCCACTGTTTGCCCAAGTCTGTCCTGCGGACAGGGACAGCAGTCCGAATACGGCAGGCAATGTCATTTGTCGGAAAAGACGGTTTGCGGTTTTCAGACGACCTCTCTTTATATTTATCTGCATATGATGTCTCCCAGTTCCGGGATGGAATCCGGATTGTGTGTTTCAGGGTAGTCCGCTTCGAAGGTGCAAGTGCCGCCGTTTTCGGGGAGGATGACGGTGAAGCGGTTTCTACCTTCTTTCATGTTTTCAATATATGTTTTGCCGTCGAAGCCGGTTACGGCTGCCGGTGTGCCGTCTTCGGTAGTAATGCTGCCGCCGCTCGGAAGTAATTGGTTTTGTGCGTCTTTCAGCGTCATGGTGGCGGCGCGGGTACGCTGGATTTTGAATTCGACGCGCATGCCCGAGCGTTCGGGCGGGGCGATTTCGGCGACGGTGTGTTCAAGCTGAACGTCCAGCGGCAACTCGGCAATATCGACGCTGACGGTGTTTTTTTGGTAGGCGGAGAGGCTGGAGATCAGTGCCAACCCTTTGCGGTTGGTTTTGCCTACGGGCATACCGCCTGCGCGGATGGGGACATCCGCCATATCGCCGGTGCTGACGACGGCGAAACTGTCGTTGACTTGGCGGGTGGCGAAGAGGCTGCCGCCCATGAGGACGAGGCCGCCCCTCCAGCCTGCGTTCCAGTTGCTGTTGCCACTTTGGCTGTAAACGTTTGCCCAGCCGTCGCCGTAGGTGTTTTGATGGCGGATGTTGCCGTTGAAGGTATTGCTGCGGCTGCCGTTTGCGTTGTCGTTTTGCTGCCAGCCTATGCCCCAGCTGGTGCTGCCCATGCCGCTGCTGGTTTTGTTCAGGGTTGCCTGATAACTGTTGTTGTGTTTGTTTCTGCTGATGCCTGCGGAGGTCGAATAGCCGTTGTCGAGGCTGACGGAGAGGCCCGCGTGGAAACTCAGTTCGCGCCTGTTGCGGAAGTTTTTATTGGCGCCGGCGTAGAGCGAGGTGCGGTTTTTGAAGCTGCGGCTCCAGCCGAACGAGCCTACGCCGTCGGCGGGACTGCCTTCGGTGTGGGAATGGACGTAGGATAGGCTGAATGAGCCGAGTTTGTCGCTGCTCCAGCCTGCGGATGCGGAGGCGGATGTGGCGGGGTGGCGGGTGGCTTTGAAAAAGTCTGCGCCGTATGCAGTGTCGCCCAGTTCGGCAAATTGCCCGTTGGTACGGCTTGCGCCCGCGCTGAAGGAGAGCCTGTCCCATTGGGTGCTGAAAAACGCGCTGCCGCGCCGTCCTGTTTTGCCCGCAAAGCGGCTTTCGGCATAGGTAAGATTGAGTTGTCCGAGCGAACCTAATACGGTATCGGCGGCAATGCCCGCCTGACGGTAGCCGCGCGCAGCCTCACCGTGGATTTGGGCGGTCAGGGTGTTGCTGACGCCGTAACGCAGCGTGCCGGAGGCAGCGGGATCGGATTGGTATTTGGCGGAACGGATGCCGTAATCGCGGCGGACGTAGCCTGCTTCAAACGACCATTCGTTCAAGCCTTTTGCCAAAAGTCCACTGCCGCCGTAAAGCGGCATATCGACGACGACGGTGCGCCCCAGTACGTCGGTGGCGACGACTTGAGCGTTGCTGCGGCCGCTGATGGACGGCGGCAGGATGAGTTCATATTCGCCCGCTTCGATGTCGCGGCTCATTTGTTTGACGCCGTCGAGGTAGAGGTCGACCGTGCCGGGTAGGGTGCTTTTACCGAGGTAGGAACGCAGCGGGGCGGTTTGTTTCCACGGGCGGGTGTTGTAAGTGCGGGAGATTTTGATGCCGCCGATGCGTGTGCCGCCCCATGAGCCGATTTGTCCGGTCAGGGTGTCGCCCACGGTCAGCGATATGCCTTGTTCGGGCCAGACGGTGCGCCAGTAGGTATCCAGGCGGGCGGTGTTGCCGCGGGAGCCGCTTTCTTTGTTGCGGCTTCGGTTGGCAAATTGGGTGTGGTTCAGATAGCCCCAAGGCGTGCTCAGGCGTATTTCGCCGAAAACGCCCTGCGTGCCGTTGCCGGAGCGGTTGCGCGAGATATTGGCGTCATAGTTCAGAACGGCGGCAAAGCCGGGTTTGGCGATGACGTAGCGGTTTTCCTGCAATGCGCCGATTCGGGCGGTTTTCAGGTCGGGCTGCCATTCGAGAGGGGCGGTGAGATCAAGGGTTTGCGCGGCGGCATTGTATTTCGCCTGCAAGCCGGGGATAGAGGATAGTTCGAACCATACGCCCGCGCCGGGTGCGGACGCGCCGTCCTGAATTTCAGGCACAACGCCGTTTTTGCCTGCTTCGGCAGCTTCTGCGTCGGGCAGAGCAATGCCGTAGGCGCGCAGGGATTCGGGGCGCGCATACAGCACGCCGTTACGCGACATGAAGGGT
Source organism: uncultured Neisseria sp. (assembly GCA_916720585.1). Taxonomy (GTDB): domain Bacteria; phylum Pseudomonadota; class Gammaproteobacteria; order Burkholderiales; family Neisseriaceae; genus Neisseria. The sequence goes on along the minus strand of CAKARM010000138.1, from coordinate 2,247 downwards.
TCGATACCGTCGCGTATGCTGCCGTTGACTTTGACCTGCGGGTAAACAGTCAGCCATGCCTGCTCGTAGGCAGCAGGTGCTGCCTGCGTCAGGACGTCTTGAGCAGGGGAGGGCAGGGCGTAGAAACACAGCATCAGCGCGGCACTCAGCCGGGTGAGCCGTGTCCTTAAGTCATGGGGCGGCAAACCGTACCTCCGTTTGGATCGGCATACCGTTTACCGTGGCATTCAGACGACCTTGGTTCAGAGAGGCGGGGGAAACTTCCAATTCGCGTTTCCAAGTGTTGCCCGGCAGGACGTAGCCCGCCAGACCGCTTGCCAGCGTCAATGCGTCTTTGGCAGAGGTCGTCTGAAAAGTAATATTGCTCAGTTGCGCATGGGCATTGCCCGTGTTTTCGGCAACCAAAACCGCCTTGCCGTTCGCGGCTTTTTCCGCGCGCCATTGCAGCTTCGGTTCGGCATTGTTTTGAACGTTGACAAACAGCGGCAGCGAATAGCGCATCACCAACTGAATGCCTTTTCGTGGTTTCGCATCGGGAGCGGGTAGTTCGTCCACGATCAAGCGGTAGGCTTCTTCTGCCTGTTTGTCGGACGGTTTGACACGCATCACGCGGAACTGCTGTTGCGCACCTGCTTCCAGTTTGACCATAGGCGGGCTGGCAATGACGGCATCGGTAGGCTCGAGCACTTCGCCGCCGTTTGCGTCCTGCGTCCAGCGGAATACGCGCACTTGCGCCGTCAACGGCTCTGTACCCTTGTTTCCCAAAGTAAAAATGCCCGCCCGCTGTTTGGCGGGCAGGGAAAGCGATGTCGGACTGACTTGCAAGCCGGCGGCATGGCTTTGTAAAACCGCTGCCGCCGTCAGCATGCCGACAAGTGTGCTGATTGTTTTTTGCATGAGAATTTTTAGTTTTTTGTTTTGAGGGAGTAAACCGGATTAGTAGGTCAGGGTTACTTTTACGCGGTCTTGGTATTCACCAACGTATTTATCCAATTCACCGGCTTGAATACTTGCGTAAACGGGGAGTTTGATTTCAGTTCCAAAGCCTTGTCCTGTAAGGCTAAGTGCATTATCGCCATTGCCCCAAGGAGTTTCAGTTGCTTCCTCTAAGATTTGTTGATTTAGGCCAGAACCATCGATCTTAGGTTTGTGCAATGTATATGTAATAGTATCCGTGTGAGCATCTCCAATTACTTTCATTTTGCCCACACCGTTTTCACTTTGTACGTTTTGAGGAGTCATTGCAACTTGGAACGGGGTATTTTTACTACATTTGATGCTGATACCAGACGTTGCTCCGCCTACGTTAGATTGATTGGAGATTGCAGTAGTGGAAGAAGCTTGATGAGTACCAAAATTGATATCCGCACCTGATAAAGTAGGATTGCTGGCGTTTATTGCAGTCTGTTGGCCACTAGGTACTGTGAATGTTTCACAGGTGCCTGTCAGTTTAATATAGACATTAAAATATTGGTCTGTGTTGCTAGGAACAACATCAGCCATTGCAGTGTTGCCCATCATCATGAGAGAAGCCAGAGCCAGAGAAGTTAAAGTAAAACGTGTTTTCATCGGATTTATCCTTAGTATGTGAGTTTAGAAGCGTATTGACACAGTCTCCGTAATATTTTCTGTGTGCCGGTTATACGGTAGGCTTTTATGCCTGAACGGTATATATGACATTATTATGATTTGTGATTATTGTTGCAACTGTTATTGTTTGGTATTTTATAAGTTCCTGTGTTTTTTGTAAATTTTTGTATTAATTTTTGTTGTGTTTTTGCAAAGATTATATTTTATTCGGTATTTAGATTGGATAAAGGGTCGTCTGAAAGCGTTTAAAAGAAGCTTTATTTTCTTGAAGTTGGCTTTCAGACGACCTTTGCAGATGTTTTTGCAGTAGGTTTGGTTGTGTTTTGAAATAACTGATGGGCAATAGCCCGACGGATATTGCGGATGATGGGGTGAATCGTCTTTGCGGATAAAAAGGTCGTCTGAAAATCTTGATTTGAGGTTTTCAGACGACCTTTGTGTTTCTATCAATCCGTCAGGCGTTTACAGGTTCGGATTGACGATGATTTTGACGGCGGATTCGTTGTTGTGAATCAGGCGCTCGAAGCCTTCGGAAACCAGCTCGTCCAGCTTGATGCGCTGGGTGATGAAAGGTTCGAGGTTGATTTTGCCTTCCTCCACCAGTTTGATGGTTTCGGCGTGGTCGTTGCAGTAGGCGATGGTGCCGCGCACGTCCAG
>CAKARM010000137.1:0-5953 GCA_916720585.1 uncultured Neisseria sp. | reverse complement strand
CAGACGACCTTTTCAAATTTCATATAATCTTATTAAAATATATCGTCATTTTTCAGACATCCCTTTAACAATAAAACAAACCGACCTTTTCAAGGACTACACTTATGAAACTTCGCCTTACCCTCACTGCCCTCCTCGCCTTATCATTAAACGGCTGTATGACTCAAGAAATGTGGGAAGAGGATAAAAAAGTAGAAAAAATCACTTTTCATCCGATTACTTCCGACCAGGTACATTCTTTCGGTATCGTCAACAAAGACAATGACCAACTTGAAAAAGGCAGCATCGTCATGATGGGCGAAAAATACTGGTTCGTCATTAATGCCAAAGATTCAAAAGATCTGACGCCCATCCTCAATGTCAAACTCGACAAAAAATTCCAAATTGCCGATGCCAAAAAATACAAAAAAGACCTCAAAGCCCTACCTGTTGTGGTGAACAATGAAAAAGAAGCCGATTTCACCACTGATTTCTGCCTACGCTACGACACTCAAAAAGCTGACGAAATCGCCAAACTGAAAAACCTGTCATTTGAAACCGGCAAAGGTAAAAACAACACTGTCTACCACCGCTGTGTTCACGCCAAAGGCAAATACTACGCCACCCCGAAAAACCTGCCCGCCGACTACAAATTTGAACAAAGCATTCCTGTCTCCATCGGCTATACCACTTCTCGCGTATACACCAGTCCGGGGAAAGTAATAGGCACTATTTTGATGACGCCGCTGACGCTCACTTTTGATGCCCTTACCCCAATACTGTTCATTCCTGCCATGATGATAGGCGGTGGCGACGGCTTTACCCCAAGCTTTTAATAAACTCGTTACGCCTGTTTTCAGACGACCTTTCCGTCCTTGAATACATCAAACATATTTCCACACACCATGCCCGTCAAAATCCAAACCCGCCCCGTCAACCAAAACGTCCTCGATGATTTGCTCACCGCCGGCGCCGATCCTTTAATCGCCCGCCTGTGCGCCTCGCGCGACGTGCAGAGTCCTGCCGAATTGGACGACAAACTCGCCGGCCTTCTGCCTTATCAATCGCTGACAAATTGCGAAGCCGCCGCCCGCCGTCTGGCGGATGCCATCGAGCGTAAGGAAAAAATCCTGATTGTCGCCGACTACGATGCCGACGGCGCGACCGCGTGTTCCGTCGGCATGAGCGGCTTGGCGGCGATGGGCGCGGCGGTGGATTTCCTCGTACCCAACCGCTTCGAACACGGCTACGGCTTGACGCCCGAGCTTGCCGAAATCGCCGCCGCGCAAGGCGTGGATTTGCTGATTACGGTCGATAACGGCATCGCCAGCATCGCAGGCGTGGCGCGGGCGCAGGAATTGGGGTTGGACGTGATCGTTACCGACCACCACCTGCCCGCCGAAACCGTACCCGACTGCATCATCGTCAATCCGAACCAAAAAGGCTGCGGCTTCCCCAGCAAAAGTCTGGCGGGCGTGGGCGTAATTTTTTATGTGTTGATGGCGTTGCGTGCCGAATTGCGCCGCCGCGATTATTTTTCAGACGACCTTAAAGAGCCGAATCTGGGCGAACTTTTGGATTTGGTTGCACTCGGCACCGTCGCCGATGTCGTTCCCCTCGACCACAACAACCGTATCCTCGTGTCGCAAGGTTTGAAACGGATGCGCTCGGGTAAGATGCGTCCCGGCATCCGCGCCTTGTTTGAAGTGGCGCGGCGCGACTGGCGCAAAGCGCAGCCTTTTGACATGGGTTTCGCACTGGGTCCGCGCATCAACGCCGCCGGACGGCTCGACGATATGTCGGTCGGTATCGCCTGCCTGTTGGCGCGCGACGACACGGAAGCGCAGGCATTGGCGGCGCAGTTGAACGACCTTAATATCGAACGCCGCGAAATCGAGCAGTCCATGCTGCAAGACGCGCTGAACGCCTTTCCCGAAACCCTGCCTTCAGGTCAGACAACCCTGGTCGCCTACCGCGACGATTTTCATCAAGGCGTGGTCGGCATCGTCGCCAGCCGCCTCAAAGACCGCTTCTACCGCCCGACCATCGTGTTCGCCCCTGCGGACAACGGCGAAGTGCGCGGTTCGGGGCGTTCCATTCCCAACCTGCACCTGCGCGACGCTTTGGATTTGGTGTCCAAACGCCACCCCGATTTGATTTTGAAATTCGGCGGACACGCGATGGCGGCGGGCTTGAGCATACTCGAACACAACATTCCCGCGTTTCAGACGGCCTTTGAAGAAGCCGTGCGCGAAATGGTGTGCGAAGACGATTTGTCGCAAACCTTCATCACCGACGGCAGCCTGAAAGCCTGCGACATCACGTTGGAACAGGCACAAAACCTCGCCCGCCACGTTTGGGGACAAGGCTTCGCGCCGCCGAGCTTTACCGACGAATTTCACGTCATCCGCCAGCAGCCTTTGGGCGCGGAGGGCAAACATAAAAAAGTCTGGCTGCAAAAAGACGGCTACGAATTTGAAGCCATGTTTTGGCGGTGCAGCGAAGACATCCCCGAATACATCCGCACGGTTTACCGCCCCGTGGCAAACGAGTGGCGCAATCAGATGGAATTGCAGCTTTACATCGATTACTGGGAAGCCGCTTAAGGCTTGCGAAAGATAAAAGGTCGTCTGAAACCAAAAAACAAGTTTCAGACGACCTTTGTTTTCTAGAAGATTATTGTGCGCCAAATTTCAATACCATCAGCAATCAAGAAAACATGCCCGCACAACTTGTATTTAAATTTCAAAAAACACCTTATTCGAATGATAAAAACCGGCAATCCGAAAGAAAACAAAACCGAAAATCCCCCTTCTACTCAAACACTTTCAACGCAATATTGTGATGAATCAAACTTCCTGACAGATAAACCCGCGATTGCTTGTCAGTCGGTAGATTTTAAAACATAATGCTTACGCGCCTAAGTATTGGAGTTTTACTACAAATACATGATGGGTAAGCCGTACGCAGCGCAGCAGTTCCAACCGATCAACTCAAAGCAAGGAAGGTCTAAAATGAAAGTAACCAGTTTCGGCGAAGTGTTGTGGGACGATTTTCCAAGCGGCAAAGTGTTGGGCGGTGCGCCGCTGAACGTTTTGGTCCGTTTGCAATCTTTCGGGGTCGATACTGCCATCATCAGCCGTCGAGGCGATGATGCCGACGGCGAAGAGCTGCTGCGCCAAATCCAAGCGAAAAACGTCAATACCGACCTGCTGCAAGTGTGCAAAGAATGCGATACCAGCCTTGTCAAAGTCATCCTGGACAAATGCGGCAGCGCGTCATACGAAATCGTATATCCCTGCGCGTGGGACCGCATCGTCGTCGAAGATGCCGCCTTGCAGCGTGTCGCTGAATCCGATGCCTTCGTGTTCGGCAGCCTTGCCACCCGCGACGAGATTTCCCGTGCGGCTTTAGACAAACTGATGGAAAAAGCCAAATTCAAAATCTTCGACGTCAACCTGCGCAAACCCCACTACGACACCGACCGCCTGCTCACCACCATGAAGCGTGCAGATATGCTCAAACTCAATGACGACGAATTGTACGAACTGTCCGCAATTTACGGCTCGCCCTACCACAGTATCGAACAAAACATCGCCTACCTCAACCGGTTGACCGGCGCACAAACCATCTGCGTCACCTTAGGCGGACACGGCGCAATTTTATACAAAGACGGCGAACTCTACCGCCACTGTGGCTTCCGCATCAAAGTTGCCGATACGGTCGGCTCCGGCGACAGCTTCTTGGCAGGGCTGACCTACAAACTGCTCAACAATGCCGAGCCGCAAGAAGCCATTACCTTCGCCTGCGCACTCGGCGCCCTAGTCGCCTCCAGACACGGCGCGACGCCCGACATTTCCTTACAAGAAATCGAAAGCTTCATGAATCCGGCTTGATGTTTGCCATCAAAGGATGTCACAATAAAAGGTCGTCTGAAAACGGATTTTCTGTTTTCAGACGACCTTTTATATCGCCGATTCACTTTTCAGAATACAGACTCGTGTTAAGCCGATTCTTCAGGCTATTTACCAAACCGTCACGAACTGCTCCAAATCGGTATTTTTTGCGCCACTGCCCGCCTCAGTCGGCGAACCAACCATCATCAGCCCGATGATTTTATCTTTGTCTTCACAACCAAACGCTTCGCGCAAGAGCGGGCTGTTGACCCACATTCCGGTAATCCACACATTGTCAAAGCCTTGCGCGGACGCGGCAAGCTGCAGCCCGTAAGCGGCGCAGCCCGCACTCAACATTTGTTCCCACTCGGGCTTGGGTTTCACCACTTCGCGGTTGGGCGCAAAAGTCACGCCGATTACCATAGGTGCCATATTGCCGACTTTCTCGGCTTTTTTCATCGCATCATCGCCAAAATTCAACTCGGTAACCGTTTGGCGCAACAATTCGCGGAAACGTTGCAAGCCTGCCTCGCTTTGAATGACGGTAAAACGAAACGGACGCATATTGCCATGGTCGGGAACCTGCGTAGCCGCTTGCAGCATATATTCGAGTTGTTCCACATTCGGCGCGGGAGCGGTAAGTTTTTTAGATGAACGACGTGTGGTCAAAAGTTGTAAAGCATCCATATTTTATCTTTCAATTCATTTGAAACAACGGAATCCATCTTAGACGGGATTCCTTGTGGAACCATCAAAACGATACAGGCTATATTCGGAAAATACTGCGACAGACGGTGCAAACCGATTGGCTAATACTTAACGCTTTTGCAAGCCATTTTCTTCAGCCCGGCACAGAGTAAAGCCGTACCTGCTCAAAACGAACCCTCTATATAGCACAAAGCCGGTTTGAATGCCATGTTTGATGGCGCAACAAAAAGGTCGTCTGAAAACCTGTTTCCAAGTTTTCAGACGACCCCTTCAAATCGCAATCATAGCCATCAGACCACGACTTCTTCTTTTTTCTTCACTTCCTTCGCGATATTTTCGCGGCTCAGGCCGAACATCAGCAAGAGCGGGCTGGCTACCAAGACTGAAGAGTAAATACCGAACACGATACCGATGGTCAATGCCATTGAGAAACCGTGCAACGCTGCGCCGCCGAACACCAGCATGGAAACGACCATTGCCTCAGTCGAGCCATGGGTGATGATGGTACGGCTCATGGTGGCGGTAATCGCATTGTCGATGACTTGCGGAACGGTGTGTCCGCGCATACTCGGTTTGCGGAAGTTCTCACGGATACGGTCGAAAACGACGACGGATTCGTTTACGGAATAACCCAATACGGCGAGGATACCCGCCAGCACGGTCAGTGAAAATTCCCATTGGAAGAAGGCGAAGCAGCCCAAAATAATCACGATGTCGTGCATATTCGCGATGATGGCGGATACGGCGAAACGCCATTCAAAGCGCATTGACAGGTAAACGATGATACCTGCTACGACGAAGCCTAATGCCATCAGACCGTTGGTCACCAGCTCTTCGCCGACCTGCGGGCCGATAAATTCGACTTGGCGCAGGGTAACGTCAGGCTGCTCTTTTTTCAGCAATTCCATAACCTGATTGGAAAGCTGGGCGGAAGTTACGCCTTCTTTATTGGGCAGGCGGATCATGATGTGTTTGTTCGTACCCAACGCCTGAACTTGAACCTCACCCATTTTCAGGGTATCGAGTTTTTCACGGGTTTTATTGACGTCCACGCCCTGCTGATATTGCACTTCCATCACGGTACCGCCGGTAAATTCGACGGAGAAGTTCAAACCTTTGGTAACGAGGAAGAATACGGCGGCAATAAAGGTTACCAACGAAATAAAGGTCGTCAGTTTGCCGTAGCTCATAAACGGGATGTCGCGTTTGATTTTAAAGAGTTCCATTTCTTACTCCTTGCCTGCCGCTGTTTCGGCTTTGGGTTTCCATACTGCGCCGATGGAAATGTTCTGCAATTTGCGGCGGCGTCCGTAATGAGTGGAGAAAAATGAGATTTAGTAGAGCATAACGTCAACAGTGTAAAAATACAT
>CAKARM010000136.1:0-5967 GCA_916720585.1 uncultured Neisseria sp. | reverse complement strand
TTCTCTTTGAGCTAAGGCGAGGCAACGCTGTACTGGTTTAAAGTTAATCCACTATCTTTAATCAAAGCGAATCTTATTCAATGAACACTTTAGATAAACCAAATCCGTAGCGTGGGCTTTGCCCACGAAACCTACCGTTTAACCATTCGAATGGGGTGGTTGTCCTTGCATTTTATTTCGTGGGCAAAGCCCACGCTACTCGCAGCTGCAACGGCAACCTGTCCCTTCCACCATCCAGTGAGGGGAAGGTTAGGATGGGGACGGCTTTGTGGGTTTAGTCAAATCGAATTCGTACAGTTTGTAGAGCCACCCTCTCCCGCCGGACGGGAGAGGGAGTAGATTGCAGGTAAAAACAAGGTCGTCTGAAAAAATTTTCAGACGACCTTTTTCTCTTACTTATCCACAGACTGGTTTACCCAATCCGAAATCTTTTAGATTTTACCTGCGAAGTATTCCAAAGTGCGGACGAGTTGGCAGGTGTAGGACATTTCGTTGTCGTACCAGGCGACGGTTTTCACCAGTTGTTTGTCGCCTACGGTCATCACGCGGGTTTGGGTGGCGTCAAAAAGCGAGCCGTATTCGATGCCGACAACGTCGGAAGAAACGATTTGATCTTCGGTGTAGCCGTAAGATTCATTGGCGGCAGCTTTCATCGCGGCGTTGATTTCTTCTTTGGTCACGGGGCGTTCGAGGACGGAAACCAATTCGGTCAGCGAGCCGGTGGCAACGGGGACGCGTTGGGCGGAGCCGTCGAGTTTGCCGTTCAATTCGGGGATAACCAGACCGATGGCTTTGGCGGCGCCGGTGCTGTTGGGCACGATGTTGAGCGCGGCGGCACGGGCGCGGCGCAAATCGCCTTTGCGGTGCGGCGCGTCAAGGGTGTTTTGGTCGCCGGTGTAGGCGTGGATGGTGGTCATCAGGCCTTCAACTACGCCGAACTCTTTTTGCAGGACTGCCGCCATCGGGGCGAGGCAGTTGGTGGTGCAGGAAGCGGCGGAGATGACGGTTTCGCTGCCGTCCAAAATGTCTTGGTTCACGCCATATACGACGGTTTTCACGTCATTGCCGCCGGGGGCGGAAATAACGACTTTGCGCGCACCGGCGCGGATGTGGGCTTCGGCTTTGGTTTTGCTGGTAAAGAAGCCGGTACATTCGAGGACGACGTCTACGCCCAATTCGCCCCAAGGCAATTCTTCAGGATTCGGATTGGCGAAGACTTTGATTTCTTTGCCATTCACTACGATGGCATCGTCTTTCAATTCGGCAGTACCTTGAAAACGGCCTTGGGTGCTGTCGTATTTGAAAAGGTGCAGCAGCATATCGGCAGGGGTCAGGTCGTTGACGGCGACGACTTCGATGCCTTTGGCTTTTTCAATTTGACGCAATGCCAGACGGCCGATGCGGCCGAAACCGTTAATCGCTACTTTGATGCTCATTTTGATACTCCTGTCAGTAGGGAAAGGGATAAATTTCAATAAGGGCTATTGTAGCCTGAAATAAAACTACTACCTAGAATTACACGATGCTACTTTTAAAATGTTTGATTTAAATAAAAAAACCGTGAAATAGGTCGTCTGAAAACGTAGATTGGTACGGTTTGTCCCCATATTTGGGGATAAATTTTGGTTGTTTTTAAAATTAATATGTAATTATTTAAAAAAATGATGATAGTGATGAGTGTATCCCTGCTTTGTGGATAACCTTATTACTGATTGTATAATCAAATTGTTGTATTCATTTAAAGGCTGCGTTCAAGTTTTGTTTTTTATGAGAACAAAGTTGGATAATCTGTAATTGTTTGAATTTTTCTGTGGATAAAATCAGATTTTTCCACTCGGATTACACGGCATATTGTGGATAATCTTACCGGTACAAAGGGTCGTTTGAAAAATCTATGGTTCTGAAACGCCTACATTAGCAAATACTATTAAAAATAATGGATTATTTTTTCCTTTTTATCGTATTATCCAAACATCAAACCAATTATTGAATAAGGAGGCGGTTTATGCTGCAACGAACTTTGGCAAAATCCATCAGCGTAACCGGCGTCGGGCTGCATTCGGGCGAACGGGTCGCGCTGACCTTGCATCCTGCACCTGAAAACAGCGGGATTTCTTTCCGCCGTACCGATTTGGAAGGTAAAATGGGCGAAACCATCAAACTTACGCCCTACCTTATCAACGATACGCGCCTGTCGTCCACTATCGTAACCGACAAAGGCGTGCGCGTCGGCACGATCGAACACATCATGTCCGCGCTGTCCGCCTACGGCATCGACAATGCGCTGATTGAGTTGAACGCGCCCGAAATCCCGATTATGGACGGCTCCAGCCTGCCGTTTATTTATCTTTTGCAAGATGCGGGCGTTGTCGATCAAAAGGCGCAAAAGCGGTTTTTGAAAATCCTCAAGCCCGTCGAAGTCAAGGAAGCGGGCAAATGGGTGCGCTTTACGCCGTATGACGGCTTTAAAGTGACGCTGACCATCGAATTCGACCATCCGGTTTTCAACCGCAGCTCGCCCACTTTTGAAATCGATTTCGCGGGCAAGTCCTACATCGACGAAATCGCGCGCGCGCGCACCTTCGGCTTTATGCACGAAGTGGAAATGATGCGCGCCCACAATCTCGGACTGGGCGGTAATTTGAACAACGCCATTGTGATTGACGACATGGACGTTTTAAATCCGGAAGGTTTGCGTTATCCCGACGAGTTTGTCCGCCACAAAATCCTCGATGCCATCGGCGATTTGTATATCGTCGGACACCCGATTATCGGCGCATTTGAAGGCTACAAATCCGGCCACGCCATCAACAACGCTTTATTGCGCGCGGTTTTAGCGGACGAAACCGCTTACGAATGGGTGGAATTTTCTGACGACGAGAATTTGCCGTCCGCCTTCCACGAGCTGCCGGCGGCTTGAGATAAGACGGCGTACAAAAAGGCTGTGGATAAACAATCATCCACAGCCTTTTTATTGAATAAAGGTCGTCTGAAATCTTGGTTTTAAGTTTTCAGACGACCTTTCAAGCGATACAACCATCTCCCGCCAATATTTCAGACATGATTATCCACATGGCTATCTAATCTATCCTTATGAAAAATAAAAAGATTATATTTTTTCTCAAATTTTATACACATTTTATCCATAGCTTTTCTCCAGCAGTAAAAAAGGTCGTCTGAAAACCCAAATTCGGATTTCAGACGACCTTTTTCCACAAGCCGATCGGTGATTAATCGCCCATGACTTTGCCTTCGCGGCGCGGGTCGGCACCGCCGAGCAAACCGTCTTTGCCGATCACAATGCCTTGTACGCCGGAATTCAAATCGCGGATTTGGACTTTGTAGCCCAGTTTTTCCAATGCTGCCGCTTTGTCCGCCGCCGCGGTTTTTTCCTCGATTTCATACTGGCTGCCGCGATTGAGCATATTCGGCAGGGAGATTGCCGCCTGAATGTCCATGCCCCAGTCGATATGCGCCACCAGCGTTTTGGCGACGAAACCGATGATGCGGCTGCCGCCGGGCGAACCGACCGCCAGATAAGGCTTGCCGCCTTTCATCACAATGGTCGGCGCCATCGAAGAACGCGGCCGTTTGCCGCCCGCCACGCTGTTGGCCACCGTTTTACCGTCCGCGCCGACAGGGTTGAAAGCAAAATCGGTCAATTCATTGTTGAGCAGATAGCCGTTTGCCATCAGTCCCGAGCCGAACGCGTTTTCAATCGAAGTCGTCATCGACACAACGTTGCCGTCTTTATCCACAACCACCAAATGGCTGGTGGACGGCAGCTCTACCGCCATACCCTGCGCGTATGCCTTGCCGAACTTGCCCGCCTGAATGTTTTCCAACGCCTTGTCGGATTGGCGGATTTCTTCGGCACGCGGTTTCAGGTAAGCCTGAGAAATCAGGGCACGGGTCGGGACGTTGACAAACGCGGGATCGCCGACGTAATAATCGCGGTCGGCAAACGCAATCCGCGACGCATCGCCTATCCAGCGCCAACTGTGGATATTTTCCGCGCCCAACGCCTTCATATCCTGATTTTGCAGGACGCCCAAAATCTCGCCCAAAGCAATCGCGCCCGAACTTGGCGCACCCATACCGCAGACTTCGTATTCACGATACGGCGCGCAAACCGGTTCGCGCTCGATAACGCGGTAGTTTTTCAAATCCGCCATACTGATTTTGCCGGGGTTATCCACAGCGCCGGTAACGGCACGGACAATATTCTGCGCCTGCGCCCCCTGATAAAACGGCGCGCTGCCTTTTTCCGCCAACAGGCGTACGGAGCGGGCAAATTCAGGGTTTTTCAACACCGTTCCCGCTGCCAAAGGCTTGCCGTCGGGCAGGAAATACGCGGCGGTTTGCGGATAACGTTTCAAAGGCTCCAGATTCTGCTCGATGGATTTCGCCATGCGTGGTGAAACGGTAAAGCCTTGTTCCGCCAAAGCAATCGGTTTGTCAAACAGACTTGCCCAAGGCAATTTGCCGTAACGCTTGTGGACATCTTCCAGCAGCTTCGGAATCCCCGGCACACCGACCGAACGACCGCCGACCACTGCGTTCATAAAGCCCATCGGCTTGCCGTTTTCATCCAAGAAAAGCGCCGGTGTTGCCGCTTTCGGCGCCGTTTCGCGGGCATCAAACGTCGTCAGTTTTTTCGCCTTATTGTCCCAATATACCAAAAACGCGCCGCCGCCCAAACCGGAAGACTGCGGTTCGGTCAGACCCAAGGTTGTCTGCATGGCGATCATCGCATCTATCGCGCTGCCGCCGCGTTTCAAAACCTCATATCCCGCCTCGGTCGCCAACGGATTGGCAGACGCCGCCATATAATGTTTGGCGCGGATCAATTTCTGCTCGGTCAACCCCGTCCCTTGTTCCGGCGCATGGTTATCCACAGCTGTCGGCACAGGCGCGGCATCAGGTTTCTGCATCGGCTGGTGCGCGCACGCTGCCAAAACCAAAGCTGCCAACAGGTTTAAGCCAAAGGAAAATTTCATATCTGCTCCCTTTTCGTTGAGATATTTTTCAGAAGACCTGCGGTTGAAAAACACAAAAGGTCGTCTGAAACATGAAAACCGATTGGACTGTTTATCTCTTCGGACAGTTCCGTTTGAGCCCGGTATAAAACCGGCAGGCTGTGTGTATAGCCGGAAAGTTATACACAAAACCAAACCAGATTTCAAAATTATCCACATCTGCAAACAAGGCAAACAGCAGTTTATCCGCATCTTAAATTAGTATTCAACTTATTGAACTGAAAAAGGAATCAAAGTTATACACAAGCAAATGCGCAACTCAAGATAATCATCTATTTATTATTTAAAATCTTATTTATAGTTTGTTTCCCAACGCGCAGCCAAAGCCCGCAACGTAAAGGCATCTTTTCAAAAAATTAGATAGTTAAGGATTGTTAAACCTCTGTAAATCAGATAGAGTTACGGCTGATAAATTAAATTAATAATGGAGCTTCCATCAATGAAAGGCGATATCGGCGTCATCGGCTTGGCCGTTATGGGTCAAAATTTGATTTTGAATATGAACGATCACGGTTTCAAAGTCGTGGCGTACAACCGGACCACTGCTAAAGTAGACGATTTTCTCAACGGCGCAGCCAAAGGCACCAACATTATCGGTGCCTATTCATTGCAAGATTTAGTGGATAAACTGGAAAAACCGCGCAAAATCATGATGATGGTACGAGCAGGTTCTGTCGTGGACGACTTTATCGAGCAACTTGTCCCGCTTTTGGACCAAGGCGACATTATTATTGACGGCGGCAACGCCAACTATCCCGATTCCACCCGCCGCACGCACGAGCTGGCGGCAAAAGGCATCCGCTTTATCGGCGCGGGCGTTTCCGGCGGCGAAGAAGGCGCGCGTCACGGCCCGTCCATCATGCCTGGCGGCGACGAAGCCGCATGGCCTGCCGTTAAGCCGATTTTCCAAGCCATCTCTGCCAAAACG
>CAKARM010000135.1:0-5978 GCA_916720585.1 uncultured Neisseria sp. | reverse complement strand
TACAAACCTCGTCTGAAACCCCTTATAATCCAACCTTTCCCCTTTCTTCCCGCCCCCAATGTCCGAACTCTTCGCGCCCTCCTCCATTTCCGTATCCGAACTCAACGCCCTCGCCAAAGCCTTGCTGGAAGACCATCTCGCAGGCTTGTGGATTGCCGGTGAAGTATCCAACCTGACCCGTGCCGCCAGCGGGCATTATTATTTCTCGCTCAAAGACAGCCGCGCGCAGGTGCGTTGCGCCATGTTTAAGGGTGCGGCGGCGCGTTTGGCAAAACCTTTGAAAGAAGGCGACCATATCGAAGTGGCGGGCAAAATCAGTATTTACGAGGCGCGGGGCGAATTTCAGATTACCGTGAACGAGGTGCGGCTCAAAGGCTTGGGGCAGCTTTACGAAGCCTACGAGCGGCTGAAGGCGCAGTTGCAGGCGGAAGGCGCGTTTGCGGCGGAACGCAAGAAACCTTTACCCGCCCGCCCACAATGTATCGGCATCGTAACCAGTCTAGCGGCGGCGGCTTTGCGCGATGTCGTTACCACCTTGAAACGCCGTGCGCCCGAAATTCCCGTCATCGTTTATCCGACCGCCGTTCAAGGCTCGGGCAGCGAGTTTCAGATTGCCCAAGCAATTAAAACCGCATCGCAATGCGCCGAATGCGATGTGTTGATTGTCTGTCGTGGCGGCGGCAGCATTGAAGACTTGTGGGCGTTTAATGAAGAGCCTGTTGTGCGCGCCATCGAAGCCTGCGCAATTCCTGTCGTCAGCGGCGTAGGACACGAAACCGATTTCACGCTCGCCGATTTCGTCGCCGACGTGCGCGCGCCCACGCCGACCGGCGCGGCGGAACTGGTCAGCCCCAACCGCCAAGAATCGTTACACCGTCTCGCCCAAGCCAAAGGTCGTCTGAAAACCGTTTTGGAACAACGCTATTTCGATGCCAGCCAAAAGCTCGACTGGCTCGCGCGGCAAATCCGCCACCCGCGCCAAAAACTCGACGAACAGCGCACCTACATCCGCAAACTGGCGCAAACCCTGTCCTACTCGATGACGCAAAACGTCCGCGCCCACACCGCCCGTTTCGAACGCCAAACCCAAGCCCTGAAACATTGCCGCCCTGATATTTCCGTTTACCGGCAAGACATCGACCGCTTTCAGACGACCTTGTCGCACGCCTTCCGCCAACTGCTCGCCCACCGCCGCCAAAGCCTGAACGCCCAAACCGCCCTGCTCGAAGCCGTCTCGCCGCAGCAAATTCTGGAACGCGGCTTCTCCGTCGTTAAAAACACACGCGGACAAGTCATCCGTAACGCCGATGTTTTAAAGCAAGGGCAGAAACTGCACATCACTTTTGCCGACGGCGAAACCGACGTGCGCGTTACCAAAGAGCAGGCGCAGCGGGAATTGTTTGATTAATCGCCGGCTTGAATGAAAAAGGTCGTCTGAAAACGAGCGTAGCGGGTTTTCAGACGACCTTTTGATTTTGATGGTAAGCGTTTTCCTTCTGTTGACTGATGGAGAAAAGCAAGAAACAAAGCGATCGAAACCACGGATAAATACCGCAAAACCTGCCTTCCCCACCCCATCTCCTGCCGGACCAAATTTGGCGCAGATTACCGAATGCAGTGATTACCGCTTGACTGAGTATTCAAACAAAACACCCTGATTTCAACCTAAAAATATTGCACCGACTCAAATTTAATCCAAACAAAAAGGTCGTCTGAAAATGTTCAGACGACCTTTTGAGTTCAAACGATGAACGATTAGTGTTGATGCGCTCCACCGTGACCATGACCATGACCGTGATCCATGCCGGATTGCGGTGCGGTTTTCACTTCCAGTTGCACGGTTTGAGGTTTGGCATTTTTGAATTTCAGGGTAACAGGTACTTTTTCGCCTTCTTTCAGCGGTTTTTTCAGACCCATGAACATAACGTGGTAGCTGCCCGGTTTCAGCTCGGTTACGCCTTTTGCTTCCAGCGGGATGCCGCCTTTGACTTCGCGCATGCGCATCACGCCGTTGTCGTTGACATGGGTATGCACTTCAACACGGTCGGCTACCGGGCTGCTGCCGCCGACCAAGAAGTCTTGTTTGGCTTCATCGTTGTGGATCTTCATGAACGCGCCGCCCATTTTCATACCTTCGACGGTGGCACGCGCCCAACCGTCTTCAACGTGAACACCGGCTGCGGAAGCGGTGGATACCAAACCTGCTGCGATCAGGGTTGCCAATAATTTTTTCATGTATTGCTCCTTTATGATGAAATGGGTGGTTTTATTGCGGCAAAAGCTTTCCGCGCGACATTGCATGTCGGTAATACTGTTCTCATCCTACATGCAATGGTCGTCTGAATGCTTTGACTCAGATTAAACAAAATGATTCAAATTAATTCATGAGAATTAATACTTAGTAAGTATAAATCATCTCAAAGTAAATTTAAACATACCCGTGCCATAATGCGATCGCCCACACGATACCCAGCATCGTCAAAGCGAGCAATTGCGCGGCGGAGCCGGCATCTTTTGCGCGTTTTGCCAACTCGTGTTTTTCGGTGGAAGTGTGATCGACGGCGGCTTCGACGGCGGTGTTGAACAATTCGGTAATCAGCGAAACAAACGACGCAATAATCAGCAGCATTTTGGTCGCGGAGTCGAAATTGAGGATGAAGGTCAAGACAATCAAAATCAGGTTCAGCCACAATACTTGGCGGAACGCGCTTTCATAGCGGTAGGCGGCGGCAAGCCCGTCTTTGGAATAGCCGAATGCGTTGATGATGCGTTTGATACCGCTTTTACCTTTTTTATCGGCAGCGTAAGAAGATGGTTTCATAAGTAATGTTTGTATCAATATTTATATTTGTAAAAAGGGTCGTCTGAAAACGAGCGAAGCGAGTTTCGCCAAAACGAACGAAGCGAGTTTCGCTAAAACGAGCAAAGCGGGTTTTACTAAAACGGATTCAGATTTCAGACGACCTTTTGGGATTATTGTTTGGACCAAGCTTCGACAGCGTCGGCAAACATCGCGGCGACGTCGAAGTTTTTTTGTTTCATGATTTCTTGGAAACCGGTCGGGCTGGTAACGTTGACTTCGGTCAGGTTGCTGCCGATGACGTCCAAACCTGCCAGCAAGATACCGCGGCGTTTGAGTTCGGGGGCGAGGGTTTCGGCGATTTCTCGGTCGCGTTCACTCAATTCCTGCGCCACGCCGCGTCCGCCTGCCGCAAGGTTGCCGCGCGTTTCGCCGTTTTGCGGAATACGCGCCAAAGCATAGGGGACGACTTCGCCGCCGATAATCAGGATGCGTTTGTCGCCGTAGACAATTTCGGGGATGTAGCGTTGCACCATGATGGTGCGGGAATCAAGCTGCATCAGGGTTTCGAGGATGCTGCCGATGTTGGGGTCTTTTTCGGTCAGGCGGAAAATGCCCATGCCGCCCATGCCGTCCAGCGGTTTGATGATGATGTCGCCGTGTTCTTTCAAAAATGCGCGGACATCGGCGGAACGGGTCGTGACCAGCGTAGGCGCGGTGAACTGGCTGAAATTCAAAATCGCCAGTTTTTCATTGAAGTCGCGCATCGCCTGTCCGCTGTTAAAGACTTTCGCGCCCTGCTGTTCCGCCAGCGTCAGGAATTGGGTGGCGTAGAGGTATTGCATATCGAACGGCGGGTCAGTGCGCATAATGACGGCATCGAAATCCTTCAAGGTCGTCTGAACTTTGTCTGCCGCTTTAAACCATTCATGATCATCGTCGTTTTTGGCACCGAGAAACTCAAACGGCGCAGCCTGAGCAGTCACCAATCCCTGCTGCACGGACAATTCGCCGCTCAAGGTATGGAAAAGCTGCCAGCCGCGTTTTGCCATCTCGCGCATCATGGCGTAGGTGGTGTCTTTATAGGTTTTGAAACTTGCCATCGGATCGGCAATAAACAGGACTTTCATGGGAACTTCCTTATAAACAAACGACGTAATCATACCTTGTATTGAAGTCGTCTGAAAGGGCGCGGGCGGTTTGGCAAAGAGGTCGTCTGAAAAGCGGGTTGTGGATTGTGTTACACACAAACTGCCTTTTCAGACGACCTCTCTCTATTTTGCGTTTAAGCGGCGGCAAGGCTGATTAACTCTGCCGCGTGGCTGCGGGTCGTGTCGGTAATGATTTCGCCGCCAAGCATACGGGCGATTTCTTCGATACGCTGCTGATGGTCCAACACGCTGATTTCACTGACAGTTTGTTCGCCTTCGCTGTGTTTGCGCACCTGCCAATGGTTTTCACCGCAGGAAGCGACTTGCGGCAGGTGGGTCACGGCGAGCACCTGATGTTTTTTACCCAAAGCACGCAGGGCTTTACCGACCATTTCTGCCACGCCGCCACCGATACCGGTATCGACTTCGTCAAAAATCAGCGTAGGGACTTGCGTGTATTGGCTGGTAACCACCTGCAAGGCAAGGCTGATGCGGGCAAGTTCGCCACCGGAGGCGACTTTGTTCAGCGGACGGGACGGATTGCCTTTGTTGGCGGCAACTTGGAACTGTACCTGCTCCAAACCGTGCGCAGTGGGGGAAGACGGCAGCAGGACGATGTCGAAACGCGCGCCTTTCATGGCGAGATGCTGCATATGTCCGGTCGTTTCCTCGCCCAACCTGCCCGCCGCCTGATGGCGCATGGCGGAAAGAACGTGGGCGGCTTCCTGATATTCGGCAAGGTTGCGGGCGACGGTTTGCGTCAACGCTTCCAAATCGGCAGCGGCTTGCAGGCTTTGCAGGCGTTCGTCGATTTCAACCAGCTTTTGCGGCAAGGCTTCAGGCTCGATGCGGTATTTCCGCGCCATCCCCATCAGCTCACCCATGCGCTGTTCCTGCGCCGCCAACTCATTGGGATCGATATCGCTGCGGCCTGCGACGTCGCGCATATTGGCACTGATTTCGCCCAATTCGGCTTCAATGCTCGCCAGCATATTCAGGCTCTCGGCGAAGCGCGGCTCAATGTTTTGCAGATTGGTCAATAATTTTTGGCATTGATAAATTTGACGCTGGATGCCGTTGTCGCCGTCTATGTAGTCACCGACTTCTTCGGCGGCTTGCAGCAATTCGGCGGAATGGGCAAGGCTGTCGTGGCTTTGGCTGAGGGCTTCCCATTCGCCTTGTTTAACGTCCAACTGGTTCAATTCGTTGAACTGCCATTCCAAACGCTCACGCTCGATAATGATGGTCTCGGCGTGTTCCTGCGCCTCTTGGAGGGCTTTTTTCGCATTGACCCAGTTTTGATAAAGCTGTCTGACGGTTTCCGCCTGCGCTTTGCTGCCCGCAAATGCGTCCAACAATTCGCGCTGGGCGGATTCTTGATTGAGGGAATGGTGGGCGTTTTGCCCGTGGATGTCGATAAGCTGCCCGCCGACGGCTTTAAGTTGCGCCAGCGTGGCTGCCTGATTATTGATGAAGCTGCGGCTTTTTCCTTTGGCGTCGATGATGCGGCGGATGCTGAGTTCTTCCGCGTCTTCGTCTAAAAAACCCTGCTCCTGCAATTGGGCTTTGAGATCGGGCAAAAGGCTGATGTCAAACAATGCCGACAACTGCGCTTCCTTCGCGCCGCTGCGGACTTGGCTGTAATCTGCCTTATCGCCCAACAAAAGCCCGATTGCGTCCAGCGTAATCGATTTGCCCGCGCCCGTTTCGCCGGTCAAGACGGTAAAACCGCTTTGGAAATCCAGATTGAGGTTTTCAACAATGACAAAATCGCGCAGGGAAAGTGCCAACAGCATGGTAGTATTCCTTAGTAAATCGACCGCACATCGGCGGCTAACTTTAGATATGCTGATTATAACTAAGATTTTTTATAGTTTGAATAAGGTTTTCCTTATTTTATATCTAACAAACTGAATACAATGATATTATTTTTTAAAAAAAGGTCGCCTGAAAACCTATAGTGGATTAAATTTAAATCAGGACAAGGCGAAGAAGCCGCAGACAGTACAGATAGTACGGAACCGATT
>CAKARM010000134.1:0-5989 GCA_916720585.1 uncultured Neisseria sp. | reverse complement strand
CCCCTAAATGTCTTGATGGGAATTTAGGGGATTTTGGGGAATTTTGCAAAGGTCTTGACCTTTTAGTCAAAAATAAAGCCCGATTATTGCAATCGGGCTTTATTGGTTTGTGGTTGTATCATTCAATCACGATTTTCGGGAAGCGGCTGCTGAAATCTTTGCCTTTGTCTGCAATGGTCAGGGCGATTTGAAAGGCTGCGTCGGTATAAATTTTGGCAATAGCGGGATGTTCGTCAAACAACTGTTTCGCCGCGCCGCCATCCATTGCTTCGCGTACGGGTAGGCTTAACGGAAGCTGTCCGAGCAGTGGGACATTCAGACGACCTGCCAGGTTTTTGCCGCCTTCAGAACCGAAAATAGCTTCGGCGTGGCCGCAGTTGGAGCAGATATGTACCGACATGTTTTCCAGTACGCCGAAAATCGGAATATTGACTTTGTGGAACATATCGACTGCTTTGCGCGCGTCAATCAGGGCAATGTCTTGCGGCGTGGTAACGACGACAGAACCGGTTACAGGGATTTTCTGCGACAGGGTGAGTTGGATGTCGCCAGTACCCGGCGGCAGGTCGATGAAGAGGTAGTCCACTTCATCCCACTCGCTTTGGAACATCAACTGCTGCAAGGCTTGGCTGACCATCGGGCCGCGCCAAACGACGGCTTGGTCGGTATCGACCAGAAAGCCGATGGACATCACTTGGATGCCGCTGTCGGCTTCGACGGGAATCAGTTTTTTGTTTTGTTGGTCAGGTTTGCGGTCTTGCACGCCCAACATGGTCGGTTGGCTCGGACCGTAGAGGTCGGCATCCAGTACGCCCACTCGCGCGCCCATGCGTGCCATGGCGGTGGCAAGATTGGCGGTGGTGGTGGATTTGCCGACACCGCCTTTGCCGGATGCAACGGCGATAATGTTTTTGACGCCTTTGATGGTGGCAACGCCGGGCTGTACTTTGTGCGTTGTGATTTCCGTGTCGATGCTGAGGTGGATATGCGCGTCGCCCGTGATGCCGATGACGGCTTCTTGCAGGCTGTTGGCGATGTCGGCGGCGATGTGGCCGACGGGGAATCCGAATTTCAGTCCGATATGGAGGCCGTCGGAGCGTTCTTCCAACAGTTGGACGGCTTTTTCACTGCCGAGCGTGCGTTCGGTGCCGGGGATTTTTACTGCTTCCAGTGCAGTTTGAATGGCTGCGATATTCATGGCGTATCTCTGGTTGATAGGGAACGATAATTGAATGAAGGATGATTCATGTTTGGTGTGTTAAATACAGGAAATACGGTAGGTATGGAATGAAAAATACAGATCCATATTTCAGGGAAAATGCGTGAGTGCTGTAATAAATTTTCTTACAATAAAAACTGTATCTAAAGTCATCAAAATTAATTTAAATATTATTAAAAATATAGAGTTTTTATACAATGAATTATCAGGTTGGTCATGATATTTTATGTAATTATATTTCTGAACTTTATATTATGTCTCAATGAATATGAATGAGCTGAGTGGTGAATGTTAATCCCAATTTGCGGCAAGTTCATTTGCTATTTTGAGTCGTTCTGTAGTGCCGACATCCAGCCATAATCCATTGTGTTGCTCGCCGGTAACGCGGTGTTGGTTCATGGCTTCCCGCAATAGAGGCGCGAGTTTGGCGATTTGGTTGGGCGGTGTATTTTGGAAAAGGTCGGGGTGGTATATGCCTATGCCGCTGAAGGTTAGTGCGTTTCCTTCGGTTTTATTGGAGTGTACCTGTCCATCGGGGGAAATGGAAAAATCGCCCTCCGGATTGTGTGGGGGATTGGGAACCAACCAAATATGTGCCAATAGGTTGGATGTTTGTAGGGATGCGGCAGCCTGTCGGGCGGCGTTGAAGTCGATATCGGTCAAAACATCTCCGTTGATGACAAGGAAAGGAGCGTCGCCCAGTAAGGGTAGGGCGGTGGCGATCCCGCCGGCAGTCTCCAGTCCGCCTGTCGATTCGGGAGAGTAGGCTATGCTGACTCCGTATTGTGCGCCGTTACCAAGTGTGGCTTCGATTTGTTCGCCTAGCCATGCGTGATTGATGACGATTTCGGTGAAACCTGCGTTTTTCAGACGACGTATATGCCAGCCGATGAGTGGTTCGCTGCCGACTTTTAGAAGTGGTTTGGGTGTGTGGTCGGTCAGGGGGCGCATCCTTTCTCCGCGTCCTGCTGCCAGTATCATTGCTTTCATGGCTGTCCTTGTTTGGGATGGGATTATATAGTGGATTAACTTTAAACCAGTACGGCGTTGCCTCGCCTTAGCTCAAAGAGAACGATTCTCTAAGGTGCTGAAGCACCAAGTGAATCGGTTCCGTACTATCTGTACTGTCTGCGGCTTCGTCGCCTTGTCCTGATTTAAAGTTAATCCACTATAGTCATTTGATGTGAAAGTATACAGTGTTGTGCCGTCAGGATTCAAAGGGAATGATACTTTGGTTATCGGTGTATTGATTGGTCGTTGATGAGGGGATACGGAATCAAGAGGTCGTCTGAAAACGAAGATGGGTTTTCAGACGACCTTGTGTTCAGGCCAATGATTTGAATTGTCGGCGGAAATACAGTAGCGCTGGGTTGTCGGTGTGGGTAGTGGTGATTTCATCGATGCGGACATAAAAGATGAAATGTGTGCCGATTTCGTGTTGATCGATAATGTGGCCGTGTAAATGGGCCAGTGCGCCTTCAACTTCGAGTTGGCCGGTTTGCCCTCTATGCCAAATGTGGTATTCGAAGCGTTCTTCGGGGGAAAGGTTGGTGAGTCCTGCGAAGTGTTCGGCGACGTCTTGCTGATTTTCTGACAGGGTGTTGATACAGAGGTTTCGGTTTGCCTGCAATATGGGAATGATGCCTGCCTGCCGGTTGATACATAACATAACGGTAGGAGGCTCGTCGGTAATCGGCGCTACGGCTGTCATGGTAATGCCGTAACGTCCGGACTGTCCGTCTGTGGTAATAACATGGACGCCTGCGGCACAGGATGCCATAGCATCGCGGAATGGACTCTTGAGTGTGTGTGCGGAATCTGTCATTCAGTTTCTTTTATTTTAGTGCCTGCTCAATTTGCGCGAGCTGGCGCAAAAGCTCTTTCAATTCGAGCATTTTTTCTTTAGATAAGATTTTTTCGATGGCGTCATAGCGTTCATCCACTTGCGCACCTATGGTTTCGTACAGTTTTTCGCCTTCTTGGGTCAGCTTCAGGTAAACGCGGCGCTGGTCGTTAGAGGGTTTCAGACGTACCGCCAAGCCTGCTTTTTCCAGTCGGGTCAGGATGCCGGTCAGGCTGGGACGTAAGATGCAGGCTTGGTTGGCGAGATCTTGAAAGTCTAATGTGCCGTTTTCTGCCAGAAGGCGGATGATACGCCATTGCTGGTCGGTAATATTGGCTTGGTTCAAAATAGGGCGGAATTGTGTCATCAACGCTTCTCGGGCTTGAATCAGTCCAATATTGATAGATGCATGTTTAGATTGGTTGGGCATTATAAGTCTCCATTGTTATCAAAAATCAAACCGTTGAAGCGCGAGGCGGGTATGCAAAAAGCGTTTTTTCATTATAAGCCGCTATTGAAGCGGCAATGATATATGGGAACAAAAGCATCATTGTTTGGGTATGTTGGGAATACGCTAAACAGTTTGTTTTGATAATAATGTTCCCAAGTTTTCTTATAATCCTATCTTAGTCTATTTTCTGCGCAATCTCAACAAAATCATCAAGTACGGATTTTTTGGGTAATTCGTTTCTTTAAAAAACAAATATATTTTGAAGCGATGGATATGCCGTATGGTATTCGAGTTCTTTATATTTTAAGGATTTTAAGCGAGAGGACGTGCTGCCAGCTGAAATCGGCAACGCCGACGGAGAGGCTGACGATAAAGAGTACCGCCAGCGCCAGCAGGTTCGACAGGTTGAAATAAGAAGATTTCGGAGACATAGGTTCGGTGGGGACGGGTTTCAGACGGCCTCAAACGGTCATCGGGGCCGTCTGAAAAACAAAAACGAAAACCGACGGCGCGTCCGGTCAGTATTCTGACAGCGGTTTTTCCGGGTCGTAGCCGCCGTTGCTTTCCTTAACGACGGCCTGCCCGCAGATAATGTGTTCGCCGTCGAACGTGAGGGTGGGGTTGCCGTACAGCTCCCAGCCGTTTTGCAGGGCTTCGGTAACGCGGCGGCAGAATGAGGCGTCGTCCGGTCCGGTGAGGTAGCGGTAGAGTTTCATGAGCAGTTTCTCCAGTGTGAAAACATTTTCAGACGACCTCAAAAGCAGGACGGGGCCGTCTGAAACAGTATAGTGAAATATCTAAAAAACAGTAACGACCATATTCGGTAATTTACTCTTTCCGAGCGGCGGGAAAGGGACAAGACTGCCGTTGCGGCGCACAGGCCGTCTGAAACCCCACTGCCTGCCTTGCCAGATTCCGCACTATCGGTTTATTCGGCGGCGTTAAACGCTTCCGTTACCTGTTTGGACGCATTCAGTAATTCCTGGGCGCCGCCTGCGGCAAGGTAGGTTTCCGGCGGCAGGTAGACCACCTGTCCCTTTTTCCAAGCTGTCATTTCGGCCACCAGTGGATTGTCCAAAACGTCTTTGGCCGCCTTGCCTTCCTCGCCGATGGCGGCAGAACGGTCCAGCACAAACAACCAGTCGGGATTGGTTTTTTTAATGTATTCGAACGTAACGGGCTGGCCGTGGTTGCCTTTTTCCTTGATGGAGGAGTCGGCGGCCTTGGCCGCTTCAAACGAAGCGTTGATTTCCGCTTTCAATTTGTCCGCCTCCGCCTCCGCCTGTTTGCCGAAAATCTGAGCCAGCGCGTCGATGCGCTCTTTCGCACTGTCTTTCAGGTGCATAGGGGTTTGGTCAGTAGAAGAGGTTCATCAGCCAGATTCTGCTGCGCAATCCCCAATAGCTGCTCAACCCTGAGGTGTGATGTATCATTTTTCCGTTTTTAATCAAAATGATGGTCGGGGTGACGGCAATTTTCCAGTTGGCTGCCAATTGGTCGTCTGAATCGTTAACTGTCGGGAATTGCAGTTGATGTTCCTTCATATAGGACCGAATCTCTGTATCGGAACCGGAATGTACGGCGACACCGAGCGTAGGAATACCGTTTTGATGTAAGCGGTCGATTGTCGGGGATGTGTATGAGCAGATATGGCACCATGTTCCCCAAAAATAGACAACGGCAACACGTTCTTTGCTGAGTGTTTCGAGCGAAGTGCTGCTTCCATTGATAACACGGAGGGATTCTGATGAGGCTTGCATCGGTTGATTGGGTTTGCGCCACCAGTCAACGGCTACGGAAATCAGAATAAAGAGGAGGAGGGCTTGGATAAGGGATTTTAGATAAGGTAAGAGTCGTTTCATGTGGTATCTGCATAAAACAGGCTGAATAGAAAGGAATCTGCATGTACGGCTACAAGGTTGGCTTGCGGGCGTCGTCTGCGGCTTGCCGCCTTGCATCGGCAGATGAGGCATTCCTTAATAAACAGCCTGTCTGTATTTGAATCGTTGAGCTACGATATCAAAGTTTATCACCTATTATGAGGTTTAACGGCTTTTAATCTGGCGCGTATAAATGGCTAAAATAATGACG
Organism: uncultured Neisseria sp.; assembly: GCA_916720585.1. Taxonomy (GTDB): domain Bacteria; phylum Pseudomonadota; class Gammaproteobacteria; order Burkholderiales; family Neisseriaceae; genus Neisseria. Next base: position 385 of record CAKARM010000134.1, on the reverse strand, counting down.
GCAAATACGGTGGAGGCAATCCATCCTGCCGGTTCGCCGACGCGATACCAGCCCACTTGTTGTCCGACAAAACCGGCCAACGCGGAACCGCCTATGCCTAGCAGGGTGGTCATGATGAAGCCTAAGTTTTCTTTGCCCGGGTGCAGGAATTTTGCCAATACGCCGATTACAAATCCAATAATGATGGTGCTGATCCAACCCATATCTCTTGTCTCCTTGTGTGTTGTGAGGAATGTATGTGTGAAAATGCAGTATACAGGCTTGTTTTGCCCCGCTGTGCCATCTTTACAGTTTATAGCGTTGTCCCGTATGGAAAGGGCGGGCGGCGGTATTATAGTGGATTAACTTTAAACCAGTACGGCGTTGCCTCGCCTTAGCTCAAAGA
>CAKARM010000133.1:0-6020 GCA_916720585.1 uncultured Neisseria sp. | reverse complement strand
TTAATCAGAAATCTGTTACAGGAAGAGTAAAAGTGGAATGTGGAAAAGATAGGGTATTGAAGAAGCTATCAGCTCTAATAGCAGTTTTGGGTTCATTCGCTTTGGCAGCTTGTTATCCATCTTCAGAAAATAAGGAAGAAGTAGAAATGGACAATCAGATACCCATAACAGGCTTTGAAAGAAATATTAAAATTGATTTGGATGGGACGTTGCTGAGCGTACCTTACGGTTATTTGGCAGGTTCGTCCCGAAATTCGGCAACAAGATGGATGTCGGACGAGGAAAAAATCTATAAGGGCGGTAGGCTTGATATTTACGTCCATGCCAAACGCAAAGGAGATTCTTGGATTTTAGAGCCTTTTAATCGGGAGAATAAAGATAAATTTGTTAAGGCATTGAAGGATGATCTACCGATGATAGACACTATTTCGATTCAGAAAAATTCTGAATGCCTTTTAGATCCCAAGTATGTTACGAAAATGATGTTCAGGTACGGTTCAAAAGAAATAACTTCTTACTCTAAAGACTATAAAGCATATGAAAGGTTTAATGAAGAACCGTTCTATCATGAATTTAATTATATTAGAGATGATGAAAATCCAGTAAGAATACAAGTAAGGGATGATGGTAGAAAAAATGGAAAAAAACTTAATGAACCACATTTTTCAATCGCAGTTGACTCATGCATAAATGGTTTGTCAGTAGATTATTATCCTAGTATCAGTGCACATGAATATGGAAATTTTTCTAAGCAACCTTCTCAACAAGAGTTGATTGAATATCATCTAAAAATAGAGAAATTAATTAAAAGTTTTATCAAGTAATTTTATTTTAGGATCCTAACTTATGATTATTTTAAATGGATAACAACAGGCTGAATTAAAAGGAGAAGAACTGTGTGGAGATGTTCTATCCGAGTTTGCTATATAATCGCGCCATCTTTGATGAACAAACATCGTCTGAAAGAACGTCTTAATTTTCAGACGACCTAAAATAAAACCGACATACAAAGGAGCCGAACCATGTTTCACAGCATCAATGCCTATACCGGCGAAACGCTTTGCCGCCGTCCTGCGCAGGGTTATACAGAGTTTGCACAAGAATTGGCAGCGTTGAAGTTGCGCCAGCAGGCGTTTGCGCGGTTGGGTGTAACCGGGCGGACTGCTTTGCTGCAAGCTTTTGCCGAGCGTTTGGCGCAAAACAAGGAGCGGCTTGCGGAGATGGTTTGCGAAGAAGTCGGACGCTGCCTGCATGAATGCCGTGCCGAACTGGATAAATCGGTCGAACTCATCCGATATTACGTCCACCTTGCCCCCGAGTTGCTGGCGCATAAGACCATTGCCACACAGGCGAGCCTCAGTCAGGTGCGTTTTGAGCCGTTGGGCGTTGTGCTTGCCGTCATGCCGTGGAACTATCCCGTCTGGCAGGTTTTGCGTTTTGCCATTCCAGCCCTGTGCGCGGGAAATGCTTGTGCCGTCAAACCTGCGCCCAGCGTTGCGCGGGTCAGCGCTGCGCTGCTGGAACTGGTTTCAGACGACCTTCCGTTAATTGGCGCATGGTTGGACAACGACGATACCTTGAAAGCCATTGAAGACACCGATGCGATGGCGTTTACCGGCTCGACGCGGACCGGCCGACTGCTCGCCGCCCATGCGGGAATGCACCTCAAGAAAACCGTCCTCGAACTCGGTGGCAGCAACCCTTTCATCGTCATGCCCGATGCGGATCTCGAACGCGCCTCCGTCGAAGTCTGTTATTCGCGTTTCCGCGATGCGGGTCAGTCTTGCAACGCAGCCAAACGAATCGTCGTTACCGAAGCCATTGCCGATCGCTTCATCCCCCTGTTTCTTGCCGAATGCGCCAAATTGCAAACGGGCAATCCCAAAGACCCTGCAACCACGCTTGCCCCGCTGCACCGCGAAGACTTGCGCGCAAACGTACATGCTCAAGTACAGGACGCAGTCGCACACGGCGCAGAAGTTTTGACGGGCGGTTTCATTCCTGAAGGAAAGGGCTGGTTTTACCCTGCCACCGTATTGGACAAAGTGAATCCCGACTGCCGCGTTTGGAATGAAGAGGTTTTCGGGCCGGTCGCCATGATTTTGCGGGCGAAGGACGAGGAACACGCCGTCGCCCTTGCCAACGATACGCCCTACGGATTGGGCGCCAGCATTTATACCGCCGATACCCGCCGCGCTTGGGCGTTTGCCGAAAAAATCCAAGCAGGCTCGGTCTTTATCAACCGCCACACCAGCAGCGACCTGCGCCTTCCCTTTGGCGGCGTCAAGGCTTCCGGTTACGGACGGGAATTGTCTGAATTCGGGTTGTATGAATTTGTAAACGTGAAAACGTATTGGCAGAAATAAGGAAGGATTGAAAAAGGTCGTCTGAAAACGCTGGGATTATCTATGTTGCGTTTTCAGACGACCTTTTTAAGATGGAGGATTGACCGATCGCTGCGCGTCAAGCATCCACTGTAAAGAACAAGGTTTCTTGTTTTAAAGCATTGCCGTCGGCATCGGTCAAATCGGCGTGTGCTGCGGAAAATTTGATAACCGCAAGACTCAGGCTGCCGGTATCGGTCAGCGCGGTATTGATGATTTGTCCGGCTTCTTCGCCTCCGTTTTGAACGGCAACGCCTGCTGCTTCCAACGAATCGCCCCGCAAAACCGCCAGTCCGCGTTTGACTTGTCCGCGATATTGGGCACGGGCGATGATTTCCTGTCCCGGATAGCAGCCTTTTTTGAAATGTACGCCTCCGATGATGTGTTGGTTGAGCATTTGGGCAACGGCAGTTTCTTTGGTTGCCGTCGAAATCCATGCGTAGCCGCTGCGGATTTCGTGCAGATTCCAAGCGTTTTCGGCTGCCGCGTCATATTCAGGCAGAAGCCCGGCTTCGCCGATTTTCAGACGACCTGAATGGGGCAGGATAATGGTGTATACCCCATCGTCTGCTTGGGCAGGAAAGGACAGGGCAGGTTCGGCTGCGGGAGCGGGGGAGGCAGTTTCGTCCAGCTCGCCTGCGACGGCAAAATCGGGCAGCGGTTCAAAGATGACTTTGGCTCTCAGGACAAACATGCGCAACCGTTTGACAATGGCTTCGATCAAATCCTGCGCCATAATCAGCAGCAAGTCTTCTCCTCGGTTGAGGACAATCATATTTGCCAGCACGCGCCCTTTCGGGGTGTTGTAAGTGGCATAACATGCGGTATTTTCGTTCAGATGGTTGATGTCGTTGGATAATTGGCCGTGAAGAAAGGAGGCTCTGTCCTCCCCGCTGACTCGGACGACACCAAAAAATGGCAGGCGGGTTTGCATGTGGAATCCTTTGTCGGGTAGCAATGGAATAGTTCGATATTATAAGAACAAACGCTTGATGAAAAAAGCCGTTGAGTATAGGAAAAGCGTACAAGAGGTCGTCTGAAAAGGTTTCAGACGACCCATTTTGTTCTGATTAAAAGGAAAATCGGCTAAAATGACGGTGCTTTTTCTTTAGGATAGAGAGTGATTTCAAGATGATTCAGTTATACGGCATTCCCAATTGCGATACGGTGAAAAAAGCCCGCAAATGGTTGGAAGAACATGGCGTTGATTTTCAATTTGTGGATTTTAAAAAGAGCCCGCCGCAAGTTGACACGATAAGCAAATGGTTGGAGCAGATACCGCTGGAGGTTTTATTGAACAAACGCGGTACGACGTGGCGCAAATTGGATGAGCAAGCCCAAGCCGCTGCGGCTACTACCGATGGCGCGGTTCGATTGATGGCGGAACAGCCCAGCATCATCAAGCGTCCAGTTTTGGAAAAGGAAGGGCGGTTTTTCGTCGGCTTTTCTGAAGAAAACTATCAAGAAATTTTTTCAGAATAACACGATACGGCGGAATGGGGTCGTCTGAAAAATAAGTCGGACCGGCGTTCTGCCAAGAGTGCATAACAAGGCAAAACGCGCTACAATGCGCGTTTGCTATTTTAATCATTACGTCTTCAGATAATATGTTCCATACCGTTGAAAAATATAAAACTCCGGCCCAGATTTTGTTGGGTCTGATTGCGCTGACCTTCGTCGGCTTCGGTGTCAGCACGGTTGCTGCGCCCGGCTCTGATTTTATCGTCAAAATAGGGGATGAAAAAATCAGTGAGTATTCTTTGAATAATGAGTTGCAAGGAGAGCAGCTTCAAGGTCAAAGCCGGTCGCGGGGAGCCGTATTTCAATCTTTAGTTCAACGCGCCTATCTGAAGGAAGGTGCCAAGCTGATGGGCGTGGAAGTTTCCCAAGAGCAGCTTAAACAACTGATCGTGGATGATCCTAACTTTCACGATCAAAACGGTAAATTCAGCCAACAGATCTTTTCAAACTTCCTGAGCCAACGCCATATGACGGAAGACCAGTTTGTCGCCGACATCCGCGAACGGTATGCGTTGCAAAGTTTGATCAATTTGGTGCAAAACGGTGCGATTATCAGCGATGCGCAAGCAGAGCAGCTGATTAAGCTGACTCAGGCGACCCGCGATATCCGTTCGGTAACATTCAATCCTGAAGCCTTTGTTTCTCAAGTAAAAGTCGATGATGCCGCATTGAAGGCATATTATGAGGCGCACAAAAAAGATTATCTGATTCCACAAGGCGTGAAATTGGAATACATCGCCCTGAGTGCCAAAGATTTGGCGGACAAACAGACCGTCAGCGAAGACGAAGTGAAAAAAGCATTTGACGAGCAGGCACCCCATCTTTCGCCCCGCCGTGAAATTGCCCACATTTTCTTCCCAGTTCCCCAAGATGCCGATGAAACGGTACGCGCGGCAATCAAAGCCGAAGCAGACAAAGTTGCGGCAGAGTTGAAAGCCAAGCCGGCCGATTTTACTGATCTGGCGAAGAAATATTCAAAAGACACCGCATCTGCTTCCAAAGGCGGCAACTTGGGCTATCTGTCTAAAGACGGCGGCTTGGGGGCGGATTTGGAAAACGTGGCGTTCTCGCTGCCTAAAGGCGGAATCAGCGATGTGGTTCAAACACCGGTCGGCTACGATATCGTCCAAGTTTTGAATATCGAAGACAAAGTGTCTTTAGAACATGAAAAAGCCCGTATCGAAGCCGATTTGAAGCTGAAAAAAGCTGCTTCCGAATTCAATTCGGCCAAAGAAAAGCTTTCTGAAGAAGCATTTAATACGCCGACTTCCCTGGCGGATGTTGCCAAGAAAACAAATCTGAAACTGGAAAGCCTGGATCAAGATTGGTTGACTCAAGCCAACGGTAAAGCGGCAGGTTTGCCCGATGCATTGATTAATGCTGCGTTTAGTGAAGATGTGTTGAAGAAAAAACACAATTCCGATTTGATTTCCATGGACAAAGATACGGTTTGGGTTATTCGTGTCAAAGAAGTCAGGGAAGAAAAAACCGCGCCTTTCGCTGATGTTCAAGAAGAAGTGCGTTTGGCTTATCTGCGCAGCGAAGCCGCAAAACTGTCCGATAAAAAAGCCAAAGAAGCCATCGAGGCTTTGAAGGCAGGCAAAGCAGTTGACTTGAAATGGTCGGAAGTATCGAAATTGAGTGCGCAAGATGCACGCCGAACCATGGCACCCGAAGCGTATAACGAACTGATCAAAGCCCGTCCGCAAAATGGCAAACCTGCATACGCCATGCTGCTGGAAGGCATGCCGGCTCCTGTAATTGTTGAAGTACAAAATATTGCCGCGCCGGAAAATATTGCTTCCCAAGTGCCTGCTGCCAAACAAATGCTGGCGCAACAGCAGTCTGCCAACATTTTTGACGCATTGCTGCGTTATTTCAGCAAGGAAATCAAGCGCGAGCAAGGTGCGCAAAAAGTTGATAATTCAGCAGAGTAAGCAGGTGATGAACAGGTAGGCGGCAATGATGGCAAACATGATTGCCCGTCTGCCTTAAACAGAATCAAACGGTCGGAGAAAATCCGACCGTTTTCATTATATAATCAGCCTTTCTTGCCCCATCAATATAGTGGATTAACTTTAAACCAGTACGGCGTTGCCTCGCCTTAGCTCAAAG
>CAKARM010000132.1:0-6034 GCA_916720585.1 uncultured Neisseria sp. | reverse complement strand
ATTACGCCCGATTTGACGATGCGTTACTGTCCTATTTTGATTTTAATTGACTATACTGTATATCCGCAAGCCACCCCCATCCTAACCTTCCCCCGCCGGATAGGGGGAAGGGATCAGGTTGCTGTAACTGAAAAAAGGTCGTCTGAAAAACCTATTTCGAGCTTTTCAGACGACTTTTCATCTATATTTCAAACACTATCTAAATCAGCTTCTGCTGTTTCAACTCATTCTTCAGATACGCATAATAAACCGGCGCGACGATGATGCCGCCGACGCCGAAAATCCGTTCGAACACGACCATCGCCACCAGCAGTTCCCACGCGCTTGATTCGATTTCCGAACCGATGATTTTCGCGTTCAGGAAGTATTCGAGCTTATGGATGACGACCAGAAATACCAGCGAAGCGACCGCCACATATAAAGACGCGCCGAGGCTCAAGATGATAATGATGGTGTTGGAAATCAGGTTGCCCGCGACGGGAATCAGTCCGACGATGAAGGCGATCACCAATACGGTTATTTTAAACGGTAACTCGACGCTGAAAAGCGGCAGGATCAGATAGAGATACACGCCTGTCAGTGAGGTATCGATCAGCGAGATTTTGACCTGCGCCAGAAACACGCGCTCGAAGCTGGTTTCGAAGTTTACAATCCGCCGTACCAGCTCTGCCTTGAAGGGCGGCATTTTGCGGCGGTTTTTGCGCATGTTGAGGCGGTGGAAACTGAGCATCGCGCCGATGATGATGCCGATAAGGATATACACGAACGAGGTAAAGCTGTTTTTGCTGATGCGCGTCAGCGCGGCACTGTATTCTTCAATCAATTTGACCGCATAGGCTTTGATTTCGGCGGTATTGTTGGGCAGCATGTTCAAAACCGATTGCGGCAGGCTGCTGCTGTTTTTTGTGTCTTCCAAAATCGCCGCCAGCTTGGTCAGCATCACGGTGATGTGCCCGCCGTGAATCAGGTGGTAAATCCCCAGCGACATCAACAGGATAACCGTCAATACGATGCCTATGGTCAGCGTGGTCGAAATCAGGTTGATATTGTGCGCGTTGAGCGATTTGTGCAGAAATGTATTACGCGCGAGTGTGCGGCGGCGCAGCCAAAGAATCAGGCTGTTGGTCTTGGTGATGAAGACATAGGTCAGTATCACGGCGAGCAAAAGGGGCAAAAAGTGGAAATACAGCACCGCAAGCAGGGCAAGCCCCATCAGGATGTAGGATGCATTGCGGAATCGGGGGTGTTCGAAAATCATCGGATGTAATGCCATGAAATATATAAATTTAAACAATCAAGCTATGAGGTGCGATTAATAAAGCAGGACAAGGGGGTTAACCCTCCTTTTGAAACTTTATTTCAATTTCGCTCGAGCTGACTTCGGTTTACAAACAAACCGTTACAATAAAAACTCAATCGCACCAAGTGGTTATGCGGTTGTCTTTACGCAAATTGCCATTTGGCATTTGACGGAATGATTTTATCAGACAAATTTCCCGAAAGGATATTACACATGAAAACATTGTCTAAATTGACCTCTCTCGTTCTTGTTTCTGCCGGTCTGATCGCTGCTCCTGTGGCTATGGCCCAACCTGCTTCCGGCAAAGCCGCTAAAGCAGAACACGTTCACAAAAAAGCCAATAAAGCTAAAAAACAAGCCAACGACCTGAAAACCGACAAAGCTGCTGAAACTGCTGCACCGGAAGCCGAAGCTGCTAGCCCGCTGACCGGTCAAGGTAAAACTACTACCGAAACTGCACCTGCTGCCGCCCAAGAACAGGCTCCTGCTGCTAAATAAGTAGGGTATAGTGGACTGAATTAAAAGAGGGATTCTGTTCCCCGCGCACCGTTTTGACGGTTGTCGTCCTTTTTAAATTTAGGCCATTAGAAATCTCGCAGGCAGATGTCTGCATATTGTGAAAAAGGTCGTCTGAAAAGATTTCAGACGACCTTTTTCATTTTTATCCGACAATGGCCGCAGATGCTTTTAATCCGTTTCCTGCCATTGTTTCGCCTCTTCTATATCTTGTTCGATTTGCCGTTTTAGTGCTTCGATATTGCTGAATTTTTGTTCGTCACGCAGTTTGTGCAGGAAACGCACTTTCAAACGTTGCCCATAGAGATTGCCTTCAAAATCAAACAAATGGACTTCGAGCTTTTGCGAATTGTTGCTGCTGACGGTCGGGTTGAGTCCGAAGCTGGCAACGCCGCGCCGTGTGCCGAATGTGCCGTCCGCTTCGACGACAAATACGCCGCGTAGAGGATAGCGGTGGGGCGGAAGTTGGATGTTGGCAGTGGGGGCGTTGATGGTTCTACCGAGTTTTTTGCCATGTTTGACTTTGCCGCTCAAAACGTAATCGTGGCCTAAAAGCTTTTTGGCGTACGCCAAGTTGCCGTCTGTCAAGGCTTCGCGCACGGCTGTGCTGCTGGTGCGGATGTCTTCGACGATGACGGAAGGCGTGCGTTCGGTTTGTATATCGCTTTGCTGCTTTAATAAGTCGAAACAGCCTTCGCGTCCGGCACCAAAGCGGAAATCGTCGCCGATAAGCAGGTAGCGTGTGTGGAGTGTTTGGCGCAGCAGTTCGTCGATGAAATCCTGTGCGCTCATGTTGGCGAAGTCTTGGTTGAAACGCAACACCCATACGGCGTCGATACAGCCGGTATTGCTCAACAAATCCAGCTTGGTACGCAAGGGGCTGATGCGGCATGGGGGCGTAAAGCCTGCTTTTAGGGAGAAGAATTCTTTGGGTTGCGGCTCGAAAATGACGACGATAACGGGAAGGTTGCGCGAATCGGCTTCGTTTTTGAGTTTTTGCAGAATGTGTTTGTGACCGAGGTGTACGCCGTCGAAATTACCGATAGTGACGGCCGCTCCTTGCGGAAAATCAGGTGCATTGTGCTGACCGAGTCGGATTTTCATGGGCGGTGTGTGCAAATAGTAGAATGGTCGCGTATTGTAAACGTTATTGGTGTTTCTATAAACAGGGCGGCGGGGCGGGGCGGGCGCATTACCATCTGCCGGTAAATGTTTTTTTCGGGTGCCAGAATTTCCATTTTGAAAACGGCGTGATGCGTAAAGTGCCGCCGTTTTCACCGTCGGTACTGATAGACAGATTTTTCAGACGACCTTGCGAGACTGCCTGCCAAAGCGGGGCAAACCAGCGGGTTTCCCAGCTTTCTAAAATTTCTTGGTATGTCTGAATATCGCCTGTTTGCTCCGTAACAGCCAAGTCGTCCAGAAAAATGACGGGGTTGGCGGGATGAATACCCGATTCATCCACCGCATCCAGCCAAGCCTGAAAATCATAAGGTGCATCCAAGCGGGGGTCGTCTGAAAATTGCGCCCAAATGCTGTCGGAAGCGACGAAGTCCGCAGATCGCAGCCCCGTTAAATCCTGCCACAGCCAAAGCCCGTTGATTGTAGGAGTATCGTTTTGAGTGCGGACGGCGTTGAGCGGGTGTTGATGCAGCCACATTTGAATTTCAGTCTGCATTCCCAACCATTGTAAGGCGTCTTTTCCATCAGCTTGGTCCGCCGAACCGATTTGTCCGTAGATATCCAATACCGGCGCAATCCCCCAATCGCTTTCCGATGGCAAAGTGATCAGCCACAAATCGGGACGGACAGGCAGAAAATGCCAACCCTCTTTGCTGTAAAACTCAGACAGTTCCAAGCATAATCGAGCGGCTTCTTCTTTTGTGATTTGCAGATGTTCGCCGCTGACTACGCTGACTTGGTGCAATCCCATTTGCTGCCATATCGGGCTGGCAAACGCTGCTGCCTGATGCGGTGGAATCCCCGCCATCTCTTTGATTTGGGCCAACAAGCTGCCCTTCCATAAATGCCGGCGATAAAAATCAGACGGCTTCATTTCTTGTTTATGTAATAACCCATATCGCAAGATTTGGTTAAAAGCAGGAAGCTGGAGAGGAGGGAGTGTCTCATCTTTTTGACGGTTGAGAGAGGGGAGGGCAAGCGTCAGATTCATGGCGGTGGTCAGAACGGAAAAAGCTTATTTTACGCGAGAAAATACAACATACTCAAAATAACCAATGTCATTATCAGGTTGGATGATGGATGGCGTTTTTGAGTTGGAAGTGTGCATATGTTATAATCAAGTTCTCGTAAATTTCAGAAAAAAGGGGTGTAAATCAAAAGAATAGCCCCGATAATCATGCTCGGTTCTGAGTAAATTTGATTGTTTATTTTATTCACTTGGTATATATATTGTCTGGGAGAGACCGTAAACACGGTTGATAAGATAAACAATTAAACTCAATAATTTCAAATGACATAAGAAATGCGGTGGTAGAGTGATTATTACCGCATTGAAGGATAATGCGTGACTAAAACAACTCGATTTTCATTCATGCGCCGTTTCTGGCACAACAAACCCGTTCGTTGGTCGTTGTTGGGCATCCTGCTGCCTGTGTCAGGAGTAATGACTGCCTATGCGGTCACTGAGCCGGTTTCCAATCCTCAAGGCATTGCGTTGGAGCGGATTTCTGAGGAATTGCCCGCCGTTTATGTTGAAACCAACAATTTCCAGTCCAGCTATTGGGCGCAGGAAGTTGTCCAACAGGGCGACTCCCTTGCCGACGTTTTGGCGCGTATGGGCGTGGCGCAGACCGACATCAAACAAATCATGGCGAAAAACAGCGCAGATCAAAATATGCAGCATTTGCGCGCCAACCAATCCGTCAACATCCGTGTCGATTCATCAGGTCAGGTAACGGACGTACAATTCTTTACCGATGAAGAATTGGAACGAAACCTTGTCGCGTTGGAAAAAGTCAAAGGCAAATGGCAGCTGTCTACTTCTGAAGTAGATATGAAAGTCATGCCGACTTTGCGCTCTATCGTTGTACGGACTTCCGCACGCGGTGCGATGGCGCAGGCCGAAATACCTGTCGAAATCCGCGAATCACTCAGCGAAATTTTCTCTGACGTACTGAGCTTGGAGGATTTGCAGGAAGGCGATGTCGTGCGTCTTCTGTACAACAATATGTATTTCCGCGGCCAACAAATGGGTACCGGCGATATTCTGGCGGCTGAAATCGTCAAAGGCGGAAAAACTTATCAGGCTTATTATTACAGCCAAGGCAAAGGCGACGAAGAGAGCGGCAGCTATTATGACCAAAACGGTAAATCGCTCCAGCAAAAAGAGGGATTCAATATCGAGCCGGTTGTCTATACCCGTATTTCCTCGCCGTTTGGCTACCGGGTCCATCCCGTCTTGCATACCGTCCGTATGCATACTGGTATTGACTATGCCGCACCATCAGGCACGCCGATTAAAGCATCTGCCGACGGTGTGATTACCTTCAAAGGCTGGAAAGGCGGTTATGGCAATACCGTCATGATCAGGCACTCTAATGGCGTTGAGACGCTTTATGGCCACATGAGTGCATTTACGCCGGCGGAAGGTAATGTCCGGGCAGGTGAAGTGATTGGTTTCGTCGGTACAAGCGGACGTTCAACCGGTCCCCACCTTCACTACGAAGCGCGCGTGAACGGTCAGCCGGTCAATCCGACGACAGTTGCATTGCCGACTCCGAAACTGACGCCTACCAATATGGCAGCATTCCGCCAACAGCAGAAAACTGCCAATACCATGCTTGCCGCAGTGCGCGGTTTGCCGGTATCGGTTGCACAGTTGGACTGATAGGATTGTCTGAACAAAGGTCGTCTGAAAAATTTCAGACGACCTTTTTGTTGATGTTCGGTGCGGTTGATACGGACTATTCGCATCAATATTTTTAGCTTAATTTTTAGCTTACTTTTACCCCGTTCTTGATATTGCGGGCTGAGGATTGGGATAAACAAATGCATTCGATAACAAAATCCGCTATAATTCGTCCCCGTTACGTTTTAAGAAACAGCGTTCCCTGAAAACAACATTGAAGGGGCTTATTCTCGAAAACAATCGTTTTTTCATCAAACAGCTTGAATGAATGCTGCTTTTTATGGTATAAATCACGTTTTACTATTTTAGAAGTTTGGAGACTAACCATGGCACGAGTTTGCAAAGTG
>CAKARM010000131.1:0-6077 GCA_916720585.1 uncultured Neisseria sp. | reverse complement strand
CGTGTTCGACAACATCGCCGAAGGCCGCGACATTTTGCAGGTCGGACAGTTTGAAATCCCCGCCCGCCAATATTTGGGTCGTTTCAATTTCAAAGGCAGCGACCAAAGCAAAATCGCGGGGCAGCTTTCCGGCGGCGAACGCGGACGTTTGCATTTGGCGAAAACTTTGTTGAGCGGGGGAAATGTGTTGCTGCTGGACGAACCGTCCAACGACCTAGACGTAGAAACCCTGCGCGCGCTGGAAGACGCATTGCTGGAATTTGCCGGCAGCGTAATGGTGATTTCGCACGACCGCTGGTTCCTCGACCGCATCGCCACGCATATCTTGGCGTGCGAAGGCGATTCGAAATGGGTGTTCTTCGACGGCAACTATCAGGAATATGAAGCCGATAAGAAACGCCGTTTGGGTGAAGAGGGTGCGAAACCGAAACGGATTAAATATAAACCGGTAACGCGTTGATAGGAAAATAAGAAAACGTCGTCTGAAAACTTAAAAAGGGTTTTCAGACGACGTTTTTGTTAAGCAGGGATTGTTCGGGCGTTGTTTATTTATTGGTTTGATTCACAATGGTGAAACGTTTGTTGAAGCAAAGAAAAGGTCGTCTGAAAACGTGTGATGCTTGTTTTCAGACGACCTTTTTGTATGCAGTCCGTTATTTTTGCTTACGCAGTTGCGGGTGGTTTTTCAGATTGTCCAAGAGGATGTCAATCATGCGCGGTGCGGTTTGGGCAAGGTCGAAACTTTTGTCGGACGAGAGCCAACGCCAAATCAGACCGTCCAGCATCGATTTGATGAAAATGACCGCCATGTCGGTATCCAAATCTTCGGATAAGGCATGTTGGGCAATGGATTTGGTCAGGACTTCGGTAATTTTCTCGCGCCAAATCGATTGATGTTTATCCGCAATGTCGATGACGGCGGCGTTCTGCTCGGTGTGTTCGCATTTTAAAAACAGGATGCTGTGGAATTTATAGTGGATGTCGTTGGTTTGCAGGCGCGTGAAAAAGTGCATCAAGGTGCGGCGGAAAAGCGACCACTCTTGTTCATCGCTATCGGCCGCGTCCTGATGCATACAGTTTTCGATGTCGTCGCAAATGCGCTGGAAGAGGGCGTCGAACAAGTCTTCTTTATTTTTGAAATGCCAGTACAACGCGCCGCGCGTCACGCCGGCGGCTTGGGCGATTTCGTTGAGCGAAGTGCGCGCGATGCCTTTTTGGTAGAAGGTTTCCAGCGCGGCGAGTATGAGATGTTCTTTGGTTTTAAGGGCTTCGGTTTTGGTTTTCCGCATGATGCCTATTTCAATTGGGTGGAATATTGGGAATTATAAAAAATACTTTGTATCCATGCAAGCATGTATGTATAATGGCACTCGTAATTGAGATTGACTCTCAAGTATAAAATAAATTTTCAGACGACCTGCTCCGGATATTGAGGCAGGTTATTGTTGTTTCGGAACCAAAAATCGGCTCTGATAACAAAGTATAGGGTAAAACCTCATAACAATTATACAGATAGGAAATGTAATGGCTTCTTATGCTTCTAAGGTGATGCGCATGGCGGCAATCGCCGCCGCTACTGCGTTGGCTCTTTCAGCGTGTAACAAAGGCTCCGATGCGACGCAAGGTGCAAAAGATGGAAAAGGGCAGCAGGCAGCTGCGCAAAAAGAAGCTCCGCCCCCTGTGGTCGGTGTCGTTACCGTCCATCCTGAAACCGTCGCGCTGACGACCGAGCTGCCGGGCCGTCTGGAGTCGCTGCGTACCGCGGAAGTCCGCGCCCAAGTGGGCGGCATCATCCAAAAACGCCTGTTCCAAGAGGGCAGCTATGTCCGCGCCGGACAGCCGCTTTATCAAATCGACAGTTCCACCTATCAAGCTGATCTGGAAAGCTCGCGCGCCCAATTGGCAGGCGCGCAGGCGACCCTTGCCAAAGCCAATGCCGACTTGGCGCGTTACAAGCCGCTGGTTGCCGCCGATGCCATCAGTAAGCAGGACTACGATGCGGCGGTAACGGCGAAACGTTCTGCCGAAGCAAGCGTCAAAGCGGCTCAGGCGGCGATTAAATCTGCCGGTATCAATCTGAACAGGGCGCGCATTACCGCACCGATTTCAGGTTTCATTGGTCAGTCTAAAGTATCCGAAGGTACGCTGCTGAACGCGGGTGATACGACCGTACTGGCGACCATCCGCCAAACCAATCCTATGTATGTGAACATCACTCAATCCGCGACCGAAGTGATGAAGCTGCGTCAACAGGTTGCCGAGGGCAAATTGTCGGGCGTGGACGGCGCGATTGAAGTGGGCATCAAGTTCGATAATGGCGAAGTCTATCCGCACAAAGGCCGTTTGCTGTTCTCCGATCCGTCTGTGAACGAAACAACCGGACAAATCACGCTGCGCGCTTCAGTGCCGAACGACAAAAATATCTTGATGTCAGGTCTTTATGTGCGCGTCCTGATGGAACAAGTGGCTGCCGACAACGCTTTTGTTGTGCCGCAGCAGGCGGTAACGCGCGGTACGAAAGATACTGTAACGATTGTGAACGCCAAAGGCGAAATGGAGCCGCGCGAGGTAACAGTCGCCCAGCAGCAGGGAACCAACTGGATTATCACTGCGGGTCTGAACGACGGCGACAAAGTGATCGTGGACGGCACCAGCATCGCCGCCATGAGTGGTGCGAAAAAGGTGACGCCTAAAGAATGGACGCCTCCTGAAAAGGCTGCTGCCCCTGCTGCCGGAGCCACTCCAAAAGCTGCTTCCGAAGCAAAAAAAGACGTTCAGACGACCTCTGAAGCCAAACCGGCATCCGCAGCTAAATAAGGAAGGCATCCATGGCTAAGTTTTTTATCGACCGCCCCATCTTTGCATGGGTCATTGCGATTTTTATTATCGCATTGGGTATTATCGGCATTAGGAGTTTGCCGGTTTCCCAATATCCGTCCGTTGCCGCTCCGACCATTACGCTGACTGCCACTTATCCGGGTGCGTCCGCGCAGGTGATGGAAGACAGCGTGCTTGCCGTTATCGAACGCAGTATGAACGGTGTGGAAGGTTTGGACTATATGAGCACTTCTGCCAACTCCAGTGGTTCGGGTACGGTCAGTTTGACGTTTACGCCTGAAACCAACGAGGATTTGGCGCAGGTGGATGTGCAGAACAAACTTTCCGAAGTATTGAATACCCTGCCGGCTACCGTGCAACAGTACGGCGTTACCGTATCCAAGGCGCGTGAAAACTTCCTGATGATTGTGATGCTCTCGTCAGACGTACAGTCCACTGAGGAAATGAACGACTACGCGCAGCGCAATATCGTTCCGGAACTGCAACGTATCGACGGGGTGGGCAAGGTTCAGTTGTTCGGTGCGCAACGCGCCATGCGTATTTGGGTTGATCCGAAAAAACTGCAAAACTACAACCTGTCTTTTGCTACGGTGACCAATGCGCTTGCGACACAAAACATCCAAATTTCGGCAGGCTCCATCGGTGCCTTGCCTGCGGCTGAAGGTCAGACCATTTCGGCGACCGTTACGGCGCAAGGTCAATTGAGTACGGCTGAAGAGTTCGGCAACATCATTTTGGTATCCAATACCGACGGTTCCAACGTCTACCTGAAAGACGTGGCGAAAGTCAGCCTAGGTATGGAAGACTATTCCGCCTCAATCCGTCTGAACGGCGTGAACACCACCGGTATGGCGGTTATGCTGTCCAACAGCGGTAATGCTTTGGCAACTGCTACCGCCGTGCAGGAAAAGATGGCGACTTTGAAAAAATACTTTCCGCAGGGCATGAGCTGGAAAAACCCTTACAATACCTCCAAATTCGTTGATCTTTCGATTCAAAAAGTGATTCATACGCTTTTGGAAGCCATCGCATTGGTATTTTTGGTGATGTTCCTCTTCCTGCAAAATATCCGCTATACGCTGATTCCGACCATTGTCGTGCCGATTTCGCTGTTGGGTGGTTTTGCCTTCATCTCCTATATGGGCATGTCGATTAACGTACTGACCATGTTTGCGATGGTATTGGTCATCGGTATCGTGGTCGACGATGCGATTGTGGTCGTCGAAAACGTCGAGCGCATTATGGCGACGGAAGGTTTGCCGCCTAAAGAAGCCACCAAAAAGGCGATGGGTCAGATTTCCGGAGCGGTTATCGGTATTACCGCCGTCCTGATTTCCGTGTTCGTGCCTCTGGCGATGTTCAGCGGCGCGACCGGCAATATTTACAAACAGTTCGCCCTGACCATGGCGGCATCAATCGCATTCTCCGCCTTCCTTGCCCTGACGCTGACACCAGCCTTGTGCGCCACCATGCTCAAGCCGATTCCGAAAGGGCATCACGAAGAGAAAAAAGGTTTCTTCGGCTGGTTCAACAAAAAATTCACCGCTTGGACGCACGGCTACGAAGGCTGGGTTGCCAAAGTGCTGCGTAAGACTTTCCGCATGATGATTGTCTATATCGGCTTGGCGGTTGTGGGCGTATTCCTGTTTATGCGCCTGCCGACTGCCTTCCTGCCGACCGAAGACCAGGGCTTCATCATGGTTAGTGTGCAACTGCCTGCGGGTGCGACCAAAGAGCGTACCGATGCGACGATGGAGCAAGTAACGCAGTTGGCAAAAAGCATTCCTGAAATTGAAAACATTATTACCGTTTCCGGCTTCAGCTTCTCGGGTAACGGTCAGAACATGGCGATGGGTTTTGCCATGCTCAAAGACTGGAACGAGCGTAAAACCCCGGGCAGCGATGCGGAATCAGTTGCAGGCAAATTGACCGGCATGATGATGGGCACGCTTAAAGACGGTTTCGGTATTGCTATTACACCTCCTCCGATTATGGAGTTGGGTAACGGCTCGGGTCTGACCATCAACCTGCAAGACCGCAACAATACCGGTCATGCCGCATTGCTGGCGAAGCGCAACGAATTGATCGGCAAAATGCGCGAAAGCGGCCTGTTTGACCCGAGCACCGTCCGTGCCAGCGGTCTGGAAGATGCGCCACAGTTGAAAATCGACATCGACCGCGCCGCTGCTGCTGCACAGGGCATTTCGTTCTCAGACATCCGCACGACCCTGGCTTCCTCTTTGGGTTCGTCTTATGTCAACGACTTCCCGAACCAGGGGCGTCTGCAACGCGTGATGGTTCAGGCTGATGCTTCTGCTCGTATGCAGCCGTCCGACATCCTGAATTTGACTGTGCCCAACAGCTCCGGTGTCGCTGTCCCGCTTTCTACCATTGCTACGGTTTCCTGGCAGACAGGTACGGAACAAAGCGTTCGCTTCAACGGCTATCCCGCTATGGAACTTTCCGGCTCTCCGGCTACCGGTGTTTCATCCGGTCAGGCAATGGCTGCGGTTCAGAAAATGGTGGACGAAATGGGCGGCGGTTACAGCCTAGAATGGGGCGGTCAGTCGCGCGAAGAAGCCAAAGGCGGTTCGCAAACCTTGATTTTGTACGGCTTGGCGATTGCTGCCGTGTTCTTGGTGCTTGCCGCGCTTTATGAAAGCTGGTCTATCCCGCTGGCGGTCATCCTCGTGATTCCGTTGGGCTTGGTTGGTGCGGCATTGGGTGTTACCGGACGCAATATTTTTGAAGCCTTGTTGGACAGTGTTCCGTCGTTTAGTAACGATATTTACTTCCAAGTCGGCTTTGTAACCGTAATGGGCTTGAGTGCGAAAAACGCGATTTTGATTATCGAGTTTGCCAAAGACCTGCAAGCGCAAGGCAAGAGCGCACTGGAAGCCGCGCTGGAAGCCGCACGCCTGCGTTTCCGTCCGATTATTATGACTTCGTTTGCCTTCATTTTGGGCGTGGTTCCGCTGTATATTGCCAGCGGTGCCAGCTCAGCCAGCCAGCGTGCCATCGGTACGACTGTGTTCTGGGGTATGTTGATCGGTACGATTTTGTCCGTGTTCCTTGTGCCGCTCTTTTATGTCATCGTGCGCAAATTCTTTAAGGAAAGCGCGCACGAACATGAAATGGCCGTGAAACACGCTGCCGAAGCAGGCATGATTTCCCACGAAGATCAAAATACGGACAACAAGCACTAGCAAAAAGGTCGTCTGAAACCCGAAATACGGTTT
>CAKARM010000130.1:0-6079 GCA_916720585.1 uncultured Neisseria sp. | reverse complement strand
TATGGGCGAGCCGGGCGGTACGGTTGCTTTGGAACGTAAAAAACCGACTGCCAAACCAGCCGTCAGCGTGGAAGCCGGTGTGGGGTCTTGGAAACACTACCGCTTCGTCCTTGATGCCAATCATCCTCTGAATGCCGATAATACCTTGCGCGGCCGCGCCATTTTGGTTAGTGACCACGGCGGCGATTACTTGCCGAACACTTCGCGCCACAATCACACTTTCTACGGCATTCTGTCTTACGACCTTACGCCGCAAACCCACTGGCGCTTCGGTACGGAAATACACCGTTTCCGCAATACCGGCAGCTCTCCTTTCAGCTATCTGACCGTAGCGGGAGACCCTGAAAACAATCAACCTTTCAAACCGTTTGCAGCCTCACCGCGCAGCAATTCCTCGGCAAAATGGGCTTACGGTAAAGAAAACAGTGCGGAAATCTTCACTTCTGTCAATCATGAGTTTGAAAACGGTTGGACTCTGAACGGCGACTACAGCCATACTTACGGGAAAAGTGATGCGGTTGCCGGCATGGCCGGTCCTTTTGTCATTAATCCGGACTATTCCGCTCAATTCGTTGCCGAGCGCGACCAAGCAAAGTACACCGACCAAGATTTTTCTCTGAGTTTGGACGGCGATTACCCGCTTTGGGGACGCAAACATGAATTCAATGCCGGCATCAGCTATCAGTACAATAAGGAAACTCCCTCATATTACGAGAGAAATAAAGATGGGGTTGTCCCTGATTTGCGCCTTTTTGACGGAAATTTCACAAAACCGGCCATACCCTACCTTCGCGACGGCTTTGCCCATATGAAAAACTTCTCCGTTTACGGTTCGACCCGTTTCAAACTGACCGACAGGCTGGCATTGATAGGTGGCGGACGGTTTGTCGATTGGCAATACCGCTACAGTTCCGATCGCAACAATTTTGCCGACAGCAGGCATAAAAACAAGGTATTTATCCCCTATTTGGGCGCAAGTTATGATTTAAACGACAATCTGACAGCCTACACCTCCTATACCACCATATTCCGCCCTCAAGTGCGCAATTTGGACCGAAACGGCAAACCGCTCGAACCGCAACGCGGCAAAACATATGAACTCGGCTTAAAAGCCTCATGGTTTGAAGGCCGTTTGAACGCTTCTGCGGCGGCGTTTATCAATAAACGCGACCATTTGGCTAAAGAACTGTATGATCGTAAAAATCAACAGGTTTACTACGAATCTGTTGACCGTACGACGACCAAAGGCGTGGAATTGTCCGTCGGCGGACGCCTAAGCGACAAATGGCTGATCAATGCTTCTTATGCGTACTCCAAACTCAAAAACGATTCGGGCAATTTGGTCAACCCTTCTTATCCTACCCACCTTTTCAAACTCTTTACTGCGTATGACGTTACCGACCGCCTAAACTTGGGTGCAAACGTCAACTGGCAAAGCGGCACAAACGCCTATGATGAATACCAGCCTTTCACCGTTGCCGGTAAAGAAGCCTTAACCCAACGCCCATACGCCACGCTGGACTTGACCGCGCATTACAAAATCGGCAAATCCACCCGCATCGGCTTGGACTTTGAAAACGTGTTCAACAAACGCTACCGCCCCATGCCTGACATCCACGTTTACGGCACACCGCGCAGCCTGACCGCTACGCTGAAACACACGTTCTAAAGCAGGCAGAAGAAAAGGTCGTCTGAAAAAACCGATTTGAGGTTTTCAGACGACCTTTTGGTTTGTATGGCGTGTATCGGGGAGGAAGCGGGTAGATGATTTTCTCTAAAACGGCAATGCTATTGGGACGGGGCGCATTCTTGCAGCAGCAGGTTGTCCGTCATGTTGTCAGGCGTTTCTTCCGAGGCTTCATGATGAACCAGAAAACCGCCGTCTTCCTTGTAGAAATCGGTTTCCGTAAAGTTGCCGATTGTCCAAGTGTATTGACCGTCGCTAAAGGCGTTCAAATCTTCGTTGCTCATTTCGGGGCTGAAAGGTGCGACAAATTCAGCGCCTTTAAAGCGCACTTGCGCCGCGGCTCCGTCCTCTGTTTTGAAATAGCGGACTGATACGCTGCCGTTGTCTTTGCAGCGGTAGGTTTGCCATTTTGCCTGATCCAAACCGGTCAGATTTTGTGTGGCGGAAGGCGCGGAGGCTGATGCTGCCTCGGAAGCGGCGGCTTGTGCCGGGGCTTGGGAGGCTGCGGCTGCCGACGCATTTGAAGCTCCGGATGCGCTGGCTTCTGCCGCTTCGTTGCCGGCGCTGCAGGCGCATAACAATGCAGTCAATGTGGAACACAAAAGGAGCAAAGGTTTGGAAGACATATTTATCACACCTCAAAGATAATCAAAACCTGACGGATTGGAACGGGAATGCCGGTAAAGGTTCATCCGCTCTTTGTCGGATCGGGCGGTTGGCTGCCCGAAATCCTAAAGCAATTTCGGTCATTCCGCGATTGCCGATATGGCAACGGATTATACCCGTGCGGGGGCGAAGGGGGCATTCTAACAGCGTAAACGGAAGACGGGGTCGCACCTGACTTTGTGGCATGAAATATTGGATAAAAGGTATTTTTGTGGGATGATGGGTGCGAAGTTTGTTATTTTGTTAAGATTGCATTTTCAGACGACCCAATAGGGGATGACAGCCGTCAGAACAAGGCGCAGCGACGCCGTCCGATGAAAGTTATCCACCCTATCTCTTTTCATTTCTTTAATTGATTCCTAACCCGAAAGCAAAACCATGAGCAAAACCGTCCGTTATCTGAAAGATTACCAAACGCCTGCCTACCGCATTCTCGAAACCGACCTGCATTTTGACATTGCCGAACCGCAAACCGTCGTGAAATCCCGTTTGACGGTTGAGCCGCAGAGGGTGGAGGAGCCGCTGGTGTTGGACGGTTCGGCGAAACTCTTGTCCGTCAAAATCAACGGCGTGGCGGCGGATTATGTGTTGGAAGGCGAGACGCTGACGATTGCAGACGTGCCGTCCGAGCGCTTCACCGTTGAAGTGGAAACCGAAATCCTGCCGGCGGAAAACAAATCGCTGATGGGGCTGTATGCTTCCGGCGGCAATCTGTTTACCCAATGCGAGCCGGAGGGCTTCCGCAAAATCACGTTCTACATCGACCGTCCTGATGTGATGTCCAAGTTCACGACCACCATCGTCGCGGACAAAAAACGCTATCCCGTTTTGCTCTCCAACGGCAACAAAATCGACGGCGGCGAGTTTTCAGACGGCCGTCATTGGGTGAAATGGGAAGATCCGTTTGCCAAGCCAAGCTATCTGTTTGCTTTGGTCGCGGGCGATTTGGCGGTAACGGAAGACCGTTTCACCACCATGAGCGGCAGGAACGTCAAAATCGAGTTTTACACCACCGAAGCGGACAAACCCAAAGTCGGCTTTGCCGTGGAATCGTTGAAAAACGCGATGAAATGGGACGAAACGCGCTTCGGTTTGGAATACGACTTGGATATTTTCATGGTCGTCGCCGTGGGCGATTTCAATATGGGCGCGATGGAAAACAAGGGTTTGAACATCTTTAACACCAAGTTCGTCCTCGCCGACAGCCGTACCGCCACCGATACCGATTTCGAAGGCATCGAATCCGTGGTCGGACACGAATATTTCCACAACTGGACGGGCAACCGCGTGACCTGCCGCGACTGGTTCCAGCTTTCGCTGAAAGAAGGGCTGACCGTGTTCCGCGACCAAGAATTTTCCGGCGACCGCGCCAGCCGCGCCGTGCGCCGCATCGAAAACATC
The DNA here is from genome assembly GCA_916720585.1 of uncultured Neisseria sp. Taxonomy (GTDB): domain Bacteria; phylum Pseudomonadota; class Gammaproteobacteria; order Burkholderiales; family Neisseriaceae; genus Neisseria. The sequence goes on along the minus strand of CAKARM010000130.1, from coordinate 2,325 downwards.
CGCCTGCTGCGCCAGCACCAGTTCCCCGAAGACGCAGGCCCGACCGCGCATCCGGTGCGCCCCGCCAGCTATGAGGAGATGAACAATTTCTACACCATGACCGTTTATGAAAAAGGCGCGGAAGTGGTGCGTATGTATCATACCCTGCTCGGCGAAGAGGGCTTCCAGAAAGGCATGAAGCTCTATTTCCAACGACACGACGGGCAAGCCGTTACCTGCGACGATTTCCGCGCGGCGATGGCGGACGCGAACGGCATCAATCTCGACCAGTTCGCCTTGTGGTACAGCCAGGCGGGCACGCCCGTTTTAGAAGCGGAAGGTCGTCTGAAAAACAATATTTTCGAGTTGACCATTAAACAAACCGTGCCGCCTACGCCTGATATGGCGGACAAGCAGCCGATGATGATTCCCGTCAAAGTCGGGTTGCTGAACCGCAACGGCGAAGCGGTGGCATTCGATTATCAGGGCAAACGCGCAACCGAAGCCGTGTTGCTGCTGACCGAAGCCGAACAGACCTTCCCGCTCGAAGGCGTAACCGAAGCCGTCGTTCCCTCGCTGCTGCGCGGGTTCAGCGCGCCGGTGCATCTGAACTATCCGTACAGCGACGACGACCTGCTGCTCCTGCTTGCCCACGACAGCGACGCCTTCACGCGCTGGGAAGCCGCCCAAACGCTCTACCGCCGCGCCGTCGCCGCCAACCTTGCCGCGCTTTCAGACGGCGTTGAGCTGCCGAAACACGAAAAACTGCTTGCCGCCGTCGAAAAAGTCATTTCAGACGACCTCTTGGACAACGCCTTCAAAGCCCTGCTTTTGGGCGTGCCGTCCGAAGCCGAACTGTGGGACGGCGCGGAAAACATCGACCCGCTGCGCTACCATCAGGCGCGCGAAGCCTTGTTGGATACGCTTGCCGTCCGCTTTCTGCCGAAATGGCACGAATTGAACCGTCAGGCGGCGAAGCAGGAAAACCAAAGCTATGAATACAGTCCCGAAGCCGCCGGCTGGCGCACGCTGCGCAACGTCTGCCGCGCCTTCGTCCTGCGCGCCGACCCCGCGCACATCGAAACCGTTGCTGAAAAATACGGCGAAATGGCCCAAAACATGACCCATGAATGGGGCATCCTGTCCGCCGTCAACGGCAACGAAAGCGATACGCGCGACCGCCTGCTGGCGCAGTTTGCCGACAAATTTTCAGACGACGCGCTGGTGATGGACAAATATTTCGCCCTCGTCGGCTCAAGCCGCCGCAGCGACACCCTGCAACAGGTTCAAACCGCCTTGCAGCATCCGAAATTCAGCCTCGAAAACCCCAACAAAGCCCGATCGCTCATCGGCAGCTTCAGCCGCAACGTCCCGCATTTTCACGCAGAAGACGGCAGCGGCTACCGCTTCATCGCCGACAAAGTCATCGAAATCGACCGCTTCAACCCGCAGGTCGCCGCCCGTTTGGTGCAGGCGTTCAACCTCTGCAACAAGCTCGAGCCGCACCGCAAAAACTTGGTGAAACAAGAATTGCAGCGCATTCGGGCGCAGGAAGGATTGTCGAAAGACGTAGGTGAAATCGTCGGCAAGATTTTGGATTGAGGTCGTCTGAAATGGTGATGAAAGTTATTGTAATGTGATAAAAAAAGGTCGTCTGAAACTGTCATTTCAGACGACCTTTTGTGATAGACACATATTCTGCTTCGTCATAAAATGCCATCTGTTTATTATTGATTGAACGATGAGGCTAAAATGAAGAAATATATTCTTGCAGCGTGTGCATTATGGTTTGCAGGTCAAGCATTAGCCGCTGATTTTTCTGGAAATTGGGGGTATGAGCAAGAGCTGGAAGATGGTGTCTACGGTAAATATTTTAATATTAAACAATCACCGAAATACATTATTTCCGGAGAGTGGAATGAAGGCCGTTCGAATGGTCCGGGCGGCAGCGGCAAGGTAAAAGGCTATGTCAAACGCGGCAAACTGTATCTGAGCTATTGCAGCGAAGGCGACGATTCTTGGTACACGCATTGTCCGAAATATGAAAAAGACCGCGGATATTTCGTGCGGAGGAACGGACAGCTTGTCGAGTATTACAGTTTGCACGGAAAGCGCAATGCTTACAGAAAGGGCGATGTGTTCACCCGACAAAAAGAAAAAGCAGCCGGCGCATCCGAATAAACAAAAGGTCGTCTGAAAACCGACGGTAGCGGTTTCAGACGGCTTTTTCCTATTAAATATCATTTAATTTCTTGAATTTATAGTGCAATAAATTTAAATCAGGACAAGGCAACGAAGCCGCAGACAGTACAAATAGTACGGAACCGATTCACTTGGTGCTTCAGC
>CAKARM010000129.1:0-6081 GCA_916720585.1 uncultured Neisseria sp. | reverse complement strand
GCTGAAGCAGAGGATGATGTTTTCGTGCCAATTCAGCGTCACATCGCTGTAAATGATGTTGGGGAACGGCATTCCGTAGGCGTTGTCGATAATCAGCGGAATGCCGTGTGCTTGCGCCAAAGCGTCCAGCCGCGCCATTTCGCCGTCGGTCAGCACGTTGCCGGTCGGGTTGGTCGGACGCGAACAGCAAATCGCACCGATTTTGCCCGCTTTGAGTTCGGGCAGGCTTTCCAGCGCGTCAAAGTCCACGCGGTATTTGAAGAAGCCTGCTTCGCCTTCGTGTTCGACAGCTTCGATTTTGGGTTTGACGGAAACGAAGTGCTGCCCTTCGACATGCACGTCGGCATAGCCGATGTATTCGGGAGCGAGCGGCAGCAGGATGGCTTTCTCTACGGAAAGGTCGTCTGAAACCTTGAATTTGCCACCGAAGAGGTTGAAAAGATAGAAAAACGCGTTCTGCGAACCGTTGGTCAGCGCGATATTGTCGGCGTTCAGGTTCCAGCCGTATTCGCGGTTGAGGAAGGCGGTCAACGCGTCAATCAGCGCGGCATCGCCTTGAGGATTGGAGTAATTGCCGATGTTCTCGACGGCGTGTTCCGCCGCCAGCTTGGAAAATACGTCGGCGAACACGGCATTGACTTCGGCAATTCGCGCCGGATTGCCGCCGCCGAGCATGTTGACGGGCTTGTCGCTTTTGAGCGCGTCGCCTAGGTCGTCCATAAGTTGCAGGATGCCGCTGTGTTGCGTGAATTTTTCGCCGAATGCCGAGAACTGCATGATGACTCCGTGTAAATATGATTGGCGGGGATTATATCAGCTTGATATGGCGAGGGGTCGTCTGAAAATGAATGTGGCGGGTTTGACGCACCATTGTCCCAACATCGCAAGAATATGTGACGGCAATTCATCTGCCCTGCCCTCTTAAAAATTCAGACGACCCGATGAATCTCATCAGGTCGTCTGAAAATGTGAACGTCGGGAAAAGGAAAGCGACTTAGCGGATTTTCAGCGTACTCAATCCGATTAACACCAAGACGATGGTAATAATCCAAAAACGGACGACGACTTGGGTTTCTTTCCAGCCTTTTTGTTCGTAGTGGTGGTGGATGGGCGCCATCAGGAAGATGCGTTTTTTGGTTTTCTTATACCAGCCGACCTGAAGCATAACGGACACGGCCTCAACGACAAACAGACCGCCCATAATGACGAGGACGAACTCTTGGCGGACGATGACGGCAACGGTACCGAGTGCCGCCCCCAATGCCAGCGCGCCGACGTCGCCCATGAAGACTTGCGCGGGATAGGCGTTGAACCACAAGAATCCGAGACACGCGCCGCACATGGCGGTACAGAAAATCACAACTTCGTTCGCGCCTGCGACATAAGGCAGTTGCAGGTATTGGGCGAATTGCGAGTGTCCGCTGGCGTAGGCGAAGATGGCGAGGCCGGCGGCAACGAGGACGACGGGGAAGGCGGCAAGTCCGTCAAGGCCGTCGGTGAGGTTGACGGCGTTGGAAGTGCCGACGATAGTCAGATAGGTCAGGACGACGAAGCCGACCACGCCCAGCGGCAAAGCGACTTGTTTGAAGAAGGGAACGATGAGGATGTTGTTGGAGCTATTGGACGCAAGGTAAAACAAGGCAAGCGCGGCAACGATGGCGACGCTCGACTGCCACACCATTTTGAATTTGGCGGAAACACCGTTGGGGTCTTTATAGACGACTTTGCGCCAGTCGTCGTAAAAACCGAGTGCGCCCGTGGCAAGCAATACGCCCAAGAGAATCCAAATATACGGGTTGGCCCAGTTGCCCCACAACAGCGTGGACACGGTGATGGCGGTCAGAATCAGCGAACCGCCCATCGTCGGCGTGCCGTTTTTGATGAGGTGGGTTTGCGGCCCGTCGGTGCGTACCGCCTGCCCGACTTTCAACTGCGTCAGTTTGCGGATGGTCCACGGACCGAGCAGCAGGGAAAACGCCAAAGCGGTCAAAGCTGCCATGACGGCGCGGAATGTGGTGTATTGAAAGACATTCAGACCGGTCAACCAGTTACTGAAATGTGCAAGCCATAAAAACATGGGGCTTCCTTTTGTTTTTGTTGTTACATTGGGCTTATCGCCCGTTTTAAATTTTGGTTTTGGGGTCGTCTGAAAAAATTTCAGACGACCTTTGTTGATTATCAAGCTGCTTATGACAGTCAGCGCCTGCTGAAGTTCACTCTCTATGCAGGTTTCTAGCGAACCCGTTATCCGTTGTTTAGAGAGATGGCAGCATTATTGAGTAGTGGCGGCGTTAGTGTCTTTCTCAATCACGCAAATCGGATAATTTCGTACCAATCAGCAATAAGGCTTTTCATTTTCAGACGACCTCTTTGTCCGTCAATGCCTCGACCACTTCTTCCATCTTCATAAAGCGCGAACCTTTCACCAACACGGTGGCGCGTTCGGGCAAATCGTGGCTCAACACTTGAATCAACGGGTCTTTGGCGGCGAACCACAAACCGTCCGCGCCAAACGTTTCTGCTGCTTCGACGCTGTTGTCACCGACAAAATAAGCCGCTTCGATGCCTTGGTCGCGGGCGTACGCGCCGACTTCGGCGTGCATGGCGGCGGCTTCGTCCTCGCCCAGTTCGCCCATATCGCCCATCACAAAAATACGCGGCGCAGGCATACGCGCCAACACGTCAATCGCAGCTTTCATGCTGTCGGGGTTCGCATTGTACGTATCGTCAATCAGAGTTGCGCCTTTGATGCCGGCTTTGACGTTCAGACGACCTTTGATGTTACTGAAGCCTTTCAAACCTTCCGCCACATCGTTCAAACTCAAACCCGCAGCCAAAGCCAACGCGGCGGCAGCAGCAGCGTTGTGGACATTGTGGCGGCCGGGAACAGGCAGCACCACGGCGGCGCGCTCGTTGCCGCACACCAAATCAAATTCGCACGACAGAGGTTTCAGCACGATATTTTCCGCGTGGACATCGCCGCTATCGACGCCAAAAGTCTGTTGCTTATGACTTTGGGAGGTCGTCTGAAACACGGCGGCATGTTCGTCTTCACACGGAATCAAAGCCAATCCGTCTTCACCCAAACCTTGATAAATCTCGCTTTTCGCCTTGGCAATATCGTTCGTGCCGTCAAAACCGCAGCCGACATGGGCGCGCAGGGCGTTGTTGACCAAGGCGGCATCGGGTTGGGCGATTTGCGTCAAAACCGCCAGTTCGCCGAAATGGTTCATGCCCATTTCAATCACGGCATAACGGTGTTTTTCGTTTAATTTCAACAAAGTCAGCGGTAGCCCGATATGGTTGTTGAAGTTGCCCGCCGTCGCCAACACTGCATCATCGCCGAAACGGCGGCGCAATACCGCAGCCAACATTTCCTTCACCGTCGTCTTGCCGCCCGAGCCGGTAATGCCGAACACAAACGGGTTCACATTATCGCGCCACGCCTTCGCCAGCGTTTGCAACGCGGCAAGCGTGTCATCGACTTTCAACGCGCCGTCCAAAGCAGCGCAATCTTCGCGCGAAACCACAACCGCCGCCGCGCCCGCAGCCAATACGTCTTCAACAAAATCATGCGCGTCAAACCGCTCGCCCGCCAATGCGAAAAACACATCACCCGCGCGGATGTCGCGGCTGTCGGTTACGATGCGCGAAACGGGTTTGTTTTCAGACGGCGTCGGAAGGTTGAGGGTTTGGCAGATGAAATTTAGGTCTAGTGGTTTCATGGTTTCTTTCGTTTGTTTTTTTTCAGACAGTTTTTTGACACTCAGCTACCGATTTTTCCGTACTCCTGATAATCGGAGAAACACAATACGATGGTTTTACCGTTTTTACGGTAAGGATGGCAAAGGCTGTAATGACCGTCTTCCGCTTCATAGCGCATTTCCTGGGTTTGTCCGGCAAATACTTTTTGCAGGTATTCGCGCTCCTTCAAATTCGGAGAATAGACATAGTCCATTTTCTTGACCATCACTTTCTCACCATTTCGATCCATGACAAAATTATCATTACCTTCTACATTTTGATTGGCAGCAGGTACAGCTTCATTTTGACTGGCGGCAGGTACAGCTTCGCCACCCACGTTAAGGCGGGAATCGGCTGAAAAAGCCAGATAAACCGGTTTGTTGTCGATCTTATCCTGCACGATAATCATGGCAGATTTGAACGACAAATCATCTTTAGCCATCAAATCAAGGATTTCTGACGATTTTTTAATATACGCCAAATCGAAACGGTAATCGGCCAATGCATCTAGTTGAGCAGGATTGTCTTTGACGATGCGCTCTGACGATTGGGTTAAGATGTCGCGTTTTTGCCGAATAGTCAGGTAATTGCCGCCGAACAGCAACGCCGCCAAAATAGGAAATACCGCCAACAGCAGATATACGGTTTTCCTGCCGCCACGGACTTCTTCTTCCTGCCCGCGCTCGGCAATACGGGTCAGATTCAACATGATGTTCAGCATCAACGTACCGCCCATCACAGCCAAAATCCCCAAAATACTCATCAGGAAAATTTCTGTAATGTGTTCACGGAACACCTTGAGTCCGAAGACTTGGATCAATATCAACGCGAACACCCAATACACCAGCAGTGTCACTGCTACCATACCGATGATGTTCGTTGCCTTGACCAATTTTTTTGCGTTCATCTCTTCACTCTTTTTTCAGACGACCTATTACACTCAGCCACCGTTTTTCACTCTTCTGATAATCGGAGAAACACAACACCATGGGTTTGCCGTTTTTTCAGTCAGAATAGCAGAGGGTATAATTGCAGCCAGTTAAAACTCAGAAATCAAAAGTACGACATATAATGGAAACATAACAATATCACCTGCCAAGGTCAAAGGCGTAAGGACGATATTGCGTGCAACGATTTTACCGTTTACTTTCTTAACGTCCTTTTTGGAAACAGTATAGAGCTGGACGGGTATGCTTTGTTCAAACCGATATTCGGCCGGTAGATTGTCTGGTTTGTTGTATACTTGACCCCAGACCTGACCGAAACAGCGTTGGTAGTTATTTCCCTCATGTTTGAACGATTGCTGTTCCAACATATTTTGCTCCCGCTGTTGCTCTGAATCAGGAAGGTTAGGACTGATGCTGTAATTCAAACATAGACTATCTATAGTAAATTTGTCTTCCTCTATACCAACATGCAGCTCTTTGATTTGATTTACCGATTTGCCTGTTTTGGGATGTATTTGACTGATGGTAAAACGTTGGGAGAGCTTGCTACCCAAAACCGGCACCAGTGCTTTGGAATCATCTTCATCAACAAGATACCAGTATTTGTCACCCATCATTAACAGACGGTTGGGCGGCAGGGTTTTACTCTCAGATTGGGTTTTTGCAAAAGCACGGATTTGGTCTGTCCCTGCTTTTTTAACTGTTATTTTCTGCTCCTCGTGAGTCATGCCGCGGCTGCCGGCAATGAAGCCCTCCTGTTCCCACAGTAGACCAGTACAGCCGTTGAGCATAAAAACAGCTGCAGCACTAAGAATGAGAGATTTGACGTTCATCTGAATTTTCCTTAATTTATATATCTAAACAAATTTTCAGGCAGTCTGAAAGGCTACTGTATTCGCCTCATAATGCAGTTTAGGCTCAGTCTTGGGTCACCCGCCATCACGGCAAAATCCCCAGAATACCCATCAGAAATATTTCCGTAATTATTCGCGAAATACTTTACGTCCGAAAACATTCGATAAAATCAGAACAAACACCCATTGCATCAGCAGCCAGCACTGCCTCCATACCGATGATGTTCGCTGCCCTTATCTTTGCATTCATCTCTTCACTCTTTTTTCAGACGACCTATTTGTCCTGATCAATCAACGGATACGGATTAATCGCACCGCTTGGCAGATACACGCCGTAGTGCAAATGGGCAGGCGTGGTTTTAGCGTTGCCGGTTTTACCGACATAGCCGATGACCTGTCCTTCTTTCACGCGTTCATACAGGCGGACGCTGGCGAATTTGTTGAGGTGGGCATAGTAGTGCCATGCGCCCGGCCCTTGGATGCCGATGACTTTGCCACCCAATCGGTTGCGCCCGATTTTGGTTACGATACCGGGC
>CAKARM010000128.1:0-6097 GCA_916720585.1 uncultured Neisseria sp. | reverse complement strand
TCATCACAAACCTTACAACATGAAGGTCGTCTGAAATTTTTCAGACGACCTTTTGAGCCTGTCAAACTATTGTCCTGAATCTTTCGGCTTCTGATTGGCGTTCTCAAACAATTTGTTCATAGGGGTCAGATTGATTGCATTGCCTTGACTGACTATCCATTTATCCTCCACCCGCCAAACGCCTGAAGTGTCTTCCACGCGCAGATACCAGTGGTTAGTCGGCGGCAGGGGTTTGAAAGTCGCTTCATACTCCATACGACCGTTTTGGATTTCCGCGCTGACGGGGTGCAGTTTGACGGTTTGGTCTTCCGATTTTTTAGTCGGGTGCATCAAAAGGAGATTCAAAGGCTGTTTGGGATCGAATTCCCCGCTGACAAACACTTTGGCCGCATCCTTATCCGGACTGATCAGCACTTGCACCTGCATATGCCGCTTTACTGCCTCTTCATCGCGGTGAAGCTGGATGTCGATGTGTTTGCCGTCTTTGTAATAGTCGTCCGTTACCAAATCGGTTGCATGTTCTTTGGCGACGAAGAACATGGCGACACTGGCAATCACGACGAAAATAGGCCCCGCCATCAACACCCACGGCCAAATGTGTTTGTACCAAGGTTTGACATGTTTTTGCTCGGACACGTTTTATTCTCCGATAAAGGTTGCTTCTTCTTCCAAGATAGTGGGTTTGCCATCTGCTTTGCCGGTTTCGCGATAAGTGAAGGTAAACTCAATCGGATGGCTGCCCTTGTCGGCGTATTCGGGAATAGTGGAAACTTGGACAGGGATGGTCAACGTTTGGCGCGGTGCGATTTTCACGCCGCCTTCCGGCAATCCGGTCAGGGCGATTTCTTCAAAGCCTTTGACTGCCGCAGTCATCACTTGTTCGTTTTCACTATTGTTGATAATGCGCAGGTTGTATGCGTTTTCCAGCCAACCTTTGCTGTTTTCGCGCACCATCACGCCGCGGTCTTTCAGAATATCGACTTCGACCATTTTACGGGTGGAAAGTCCGACCAAGAAAGCAATAATAACCACCAGCAAAACAGCGCCGTATCCCGCCACACGCGGACGTTTCAAGCGTTTTTTGATGTCGCTTTCAGGATATTCGTGTTCCAATGCACCTTCGGTCGTATAGCGTATCAGGCCGCGCGGATAACCCATTTTATCCATAATTTCGTCGCAGGCATCAATACACGCCGCACAGCCGATACATTGATACTGCAAACCGTCGCGGATATCGATACCGACGGGACAGACCTGTACGCACATGGTGCAGTTGATGCAGTCGCCCAATCCGCTGTCTTCTTTGTTGGCGGTTTTCTTGCGTGCGCCGCGCGGTTCGCCGCGTTCGGTATCGTAAGAAATAATCAGCGTGTCTTTGTCGAACATCGCGCTTTGGAAGCGTGCATACGGACACATATGCAGGCACACTTTCTCGCGCATAACGTGGGCAAAGAAGAAGGTCATGAATCCGTAAAACGCTGCGGCAAACATTGCGCCGCCGCCTGCTGCTCCGGCAAACAAGTCGGGAACAAACTGGCGGATCGGGACAAACCAGCCCGCAAAGGTAATGCCTGTCCACGCGCAGACAAGGAAAATCAGCAGGGCTTTAGTTGCTTTAATGCGGATTTTAGTGAAATTCCACGGCGATTTTTCCAGCTTCAGGCGTTTGTTGCGGTCGCCTTCGACCAAGTTGTCGATCCACAGCATGATTTCGGTGTAAACCGTCTGCGGGCAGGAATAGCCGCACCACAAGCGTCCGGCAATCGTCGTCCACCAAAACAGCCCGAAGGCGCAAATCATCAGCAGCAGGGCAAGGTAAATCAAGTCGCCCATACCCAGCGACAGCCCGAAAATGAAGAAATGCCGGTCCGGAATATTGAAGAGTACCGCCTGACGGTCGCTCCAGTTGAACCACGGAATCACATAAAACACAAACTGCGTCGCCAATACGGCGGCTATACGCAATTTGGCGAACCGCCCTTCCGCTTTTTTCGGATGGATGCGTTCGCCTTCGGGATGGATTTGGATGACGCTGGATTTGGGTTTTGATGGTTTGGGCGGAGCGGTTTTTGCCGGTTTCTCGGACTGCTCTTTCGGGGCAGCATTTTTTTCTTCTGACACAGCGTTTTCGGCTTGGTTTTCTGTTGACATTTTTCAGTGTTCCTTCGTGTGTTTGCGCGCAGGTCTTTTATTCTGATTACTGGTTTGATTGGTTTTTCAGACGACCTTTTATATGCGTCGGAATCATATCATTTGAACTTGACCAAAGCAAAAAGCCCTACTTGGCTTTAATATGCCACCCGTTTTGATTTTTCTGTTGCCCAAGTCTGAAATCAGCGATATTCAAGCAGTTGCATATAACCGATGACGTTATGCTTATAGCGAATCGCTATATCTCTGATAAAAATTTATAAACTACTGTTTCAAAACGGAATAACAGTTAATCTCATCTGCTTTGCCTGTTTCAGACGACCCCTTATGCGGACAACTTTTAAAACAGGACAACGCGAAACCGATGCCGTACCGGTTTGAAGTTGTCCTTCCGATAGGCGGAAAGGTCGTCTGAAAGACGCCCGCATCCTTGAAAGCCTGCCCGAATCGGGCGATAATCAACGGGATTTTCTTTACCGTTACCGTTTCAAACCAATACAGCAAGGAAGGTACAAAATGTCTCAACTGGCAAACGCAATCCGTTTCCTCTCGGCCGATGCCGTTCAAAAAGCAAATTCCGGCCACCCCGGCGCGCCCATGGGTATGGCGGAAATGGCGGAAGTATTGTGGACGAAATTCCTGCGTCACAACCCTGCCAACCCCAAATTCTACAACCGCGACCGCTTCATCCTCTCCAACGGCCACGCGTCCATGCTGTTGTACAGCCTGCTGCACCTGACCGGCTACAACCTGAGCATTGAAGACTTGAAAAACTTCCGCCAACTGCACAGCAAAACCCCCGGCCACCCCGAATACGGCTACACCGACGGTGTGGAAACCACGACCGGCCCGTTGGGACAAGGCATTGCCAACGCGGTGGGTATGGCATTGGCGGAAAAAATCCTTGCCGCCGAATTTAATAAAGACGGTTTGAACATCGTCGATCACTACACCTATGTCTTCATGGGCGACGGCTGCCTGATGGAAGGCGTATCGCACGAAGCCTGTTCGCTCGCCGGCACCTTGGGCTTGGGCAAACTGATTGTTTTATATGATGACAACAATATTTCTATCGACGGCAAAGTGGACGGCTGGTTTACCGAAAACATCCCGCAACGCTTTGAAAGCTACGGCTGGCATGTCGTTCCCAACGTAAACGGCCACGACACCGCCGCCATTCAGACAGCCATTGAAGCCGCCCGTGCCGAAACCGGCAAACCGTCCCTCATCTGCTGCAAAACCTTAATCGGCAAAGGCAGCGCCAACAAAGAAGGCAGCCACAAAACCCACGGCGCGCCTTTGGGTGCGGACGAAATCGAAGCCACGCGCAAACATCTGGGCTGGACTTACCCCGCCTTTGAAATCCCGCAAGAAATTTACGACGCATGGAGCGCGAAAGAACAAGGCGCAAAACTGGAAGCGGAATGGAACGAACTGTTCGCGCAATACCAAGCCAAATATCCTGCCGAAGCCGCAGAATTCGTGCGCCGCATGGATAAAAAACTGCCGGACAATTTCGATGCATACGTTCAAGCAGCATTGAAAGAAGTATGTGCCAAAGCCGAAACCATCGCCACCCGCAAAGCCAGCCAAAACAGCATCGAAATCCTCGCTAAAGAGTTGCCCGAACTGGTGGGCGGTTCGGCCGACCTGACCCCGTCCAACCTGACCGACTGGTCGGGCAGCGTCTCCGTTACCCGCGACAAAGGCGGCAACTACATCCACTACGGTGTGCGCGAGTTCGGCATGGGTGCCATCATGAACGGCCTTGCCCTGCATGGCGGCGTGAAACCCTTCGGCGCGACTTTCCTGATGTTCAGCGAATACGAACGCAACGCCCTGCGCATGGCGGCACTGATGAAAATCAACCCCGTCTTCGTCTTCACCCACGATTCCATCGGCCTCGGCGAAGACGGCCCGACCCACCAACCCATCGAGCAAACCGCCACCCTGCGCCTGATTCCGAACATGGACGTATGGCGCCCGTGCGATACCGCCGAATCGCTGGTGGCATGGGCGGAAGCGGTAAAAGCCGAAGACCATCCGTCCTGCCTGATTTTCAGCCGTCAAAACCTGAAATTCCAAGCGCGCAACGAACAACAACTGAACGACATCAAACGCGGCGGCTACGTCATCAGCGAAGCCCAAGGCAACGCCCAAGCCGTCATCATTGCCACCGGTTCCGAAGTCGAGCTGGCTCTGGAAGCGCAAAAAGCCCTCGCCGCGCAAAACATCGCCGTACGCGTTGTTTCCATGCCGTCCACCAACGTCTTCGACCGCCAAGACGCCGCCTATCAAGCCACCGTCCTGCCCGAAGGCCTGCCGCGCATCGCCGTAGAAGCCGGACACGCCGACGGCTGGTACAAATACGTCGGATTGAACGGCGCAGTCGTCGGCATCAACCGCTTCGGCGAATCCGCCCCTGCCGAACTGCTGTTCAAAGAATTCGGCTTTACCGTGGAAAATGTGGTGGATACTGTGAAATCAGTGTTGTAAGCGGCAGCCATCGCATCAAAGGTCGTCTGAAAGCGGGAGATGAAGGTTTTCAGACGACCTTTTTCCTTTATAGTGGATTAACTTTAAACCAGGACGGCGTTACCTCGCCTTGCCGTACTATCTGTACTGTCTGCGGCTTCGTCGCCTTGTCCTGATTTAAATTTAATCCACTATAAAACCGCCCAAACCGGTTTAACAAAAATCCAAATACCCATACAGTGGCGTGACCCTTCCTACGCCAACGAAGTTGCATAGAAACGCCTAATAAAGTAGCGTCTGAAGCCCCTCCTATTCCCGATAATCCTTTGCCATATCTTGAAAGCCATACCGCTAAACCGTAAAATCACACCTTACCCAATTTGATATAAATTTACATCCAACCCATCTTACCCGCCAATTATGATGACCCGCCTTGCCGCCTATCGGAAAACCCTCCTCATCTGCCTGATTTTATGGGTATCCATCGTCGCCGTTTTCTCCGCCGAACGTTTCTTCATGCTGCACCATTTCGTTTCAGACGACATCCGCAGCCGTTATGCGGGCGATTTGGCGGCTTTTTTTGTCAAAGGGCTGTTGTTCGACATCAAAATCGCCTCCGTTGCCGCCGCCTTCCCCTTCCTGATCGGGCTGTTCGGACTGGCTACGCAGAAAACCGCCGCCTTTACCCTACGCCTCCTGCCTACCGTCGCAACCGTCCTTTTCCTGACCGCCTTTGCCGCCGCGCTGGGCAACTGGTTCTATTACAGCGTTTACGACCGTCAATTTGACGTCTTCGTCTTCGGGCTGGCGGACGAAGACACCCGCGCTGTCCTGAAAACCGTCTGGTCGGACTATCCCGTCATCCCCTGTCTTGCCGCCTTGATTGCCGCAGCTTTCGTTTTCGGCAAAATCTTCAGCCTCATCCGCCGCCGCACCCGCTTTCAGACGACCTCATGGGGGAAAACCGCTTGGATTGCCGCCATCCTCTTACCCGTCCTCGCGCTTGCCGCAGGCATACGCGGCTCGTTCGGCAAATTCCCCCTGCGTCAGACCGCCATGCAGATTTCCGCCGCACCGCAAATCAACAAACTCGTTCCCAATGCCCTGACCTCCCTAAGCTGGGCAGTCAACGAATACCGCAACAGCAACGACTTCCATCCCGTCTCCGACGAAGACGGCAGCCGGCTCATCAGCACCCTGCTCGATAAAAAAACCGACGCCGACTTGACGCAGCTCTTTGCCCAAACCGCCGCAAACGCCGCCGTCGAAAAACACCGTCCCAACGTCGTTCTCACCGTCATGGAAAGCATGAGTGCGCATCTCTTGAACATGGACAATCCCGAACGGGACCTCTTGGGCGAACTGGGCAAACACTGGCAGCAAGACTGGGTGTACCGCAAATTCGTTTCCGAGGGAGACGGCACCAGCGACACCCTGCACCGCTTCTTCGTCCGCAGCCCGCGCCTCAACC
>CAKARM010000127.1:0-6146 GCA_916720585.1 uncultured Neisseria sp. | reverse complement strand
CGAAACAGGGTTTTCAGACGACCTTTTTCTATATCGGATTGAATGGGAGGGGGGAAGGGTTCCAATATGCTCGGTTTCGCAAACACCCGCTTGACACAAAACGCTAAGATTTGTTTTCAGACGACCTTGCAGTCATGTCCGACTATTTTTTGTGGCAAAATTCAGCCATGTTCCACATGGTCAGTCCGCGTATTTAAACTGAAGAAATTTCAAGCCGGCTGACCAAACAGATTACAAGGAGAAACAGACATGAGCAGCATTTTATCCTCACTGCGCTATCCGCTGATTCAAGCACCGATGGCGTTTGCACATGACACAGAGCTGACTTTGGCTGTCGGCAAAACCGGCGCTTTGGGTTCGTTGGCAGGGGCGATGTATGACGCCGCGGGTTTGGAAAAAGCGTTGGCACGGATGAAGCAGGAAGGCGGCGGCCGTCCGTACAACCTCAACTTTTTCGCCCACCGCCCGCCGTCTGCCGAACGCGCGCAATACGATGCCTGGTTTGCCGTGTTGCGTCCGTATTTCGAGGCTTACGGGCTGACGGAAAATGACATTCCCAGTGGCGGCGGACGGCAGCCGTTTGATGCCGATGCGTTGGCATGTGTGGAACGTTACCGCCCGCCTGTGGTCAGCTTCCACTTCGGCTTGCCCGCGCCCGAATACTTGCAGCGCGTTAAAGCGACGGGCGCGGAAGTGTGGAGCAGCGCGACGACGGTCGAAGAAGCCGTCTGGCTGGAACAAAACGGCGCGGATGTCGTGATAGCCCAAGCGTGGGAGGCGGGCGGTCATCGGGGATGGTTTTTAAACCGCAATCCCGACAGCCAAAGTGGCTTGTTTGCCCTGTTGCCCGCCGTCCGTAAAGCCGTGCGCCTGCCCGTCATAGCCGCAGGCGGCGTTTCCGATGCCGCCGCCGTCCGCGCCGCGTTGGGATTGGGCGCGTCCGCAGTGCAGGTCGGAACTGCCTTCTTGCTCGCAGACGAAGCCCTGACCAAACCCGCCCACCGCGCCGCCATCCAAACCGCCCGTCCCGAAGATACCGTGGTAACCAACTTGTTCAGCGGCGGCGCGGCGCGCGGACTTTACAACCGCTTCATACGCGAAGCCGGTCCGATGAATGACGCAGCGCTCCCGTTCCCCTTGGCAGGCGCAGCCGTCGGCGCATTGAAAGCCGCCGCCGAAAAACAAGGCTGCTACGACTTTTCCCCATTTTGGGCAGGACAAAATGCAGGACTGTGCCGTCCCGGCAGCGCGGCGGAAATCGTCGAACGGTTGTGCGGCAGCATCGAGCGTTAGGATGGTTTGAGCACAGAAAAGGTGGACGTTGCAAGAAGGTCGTCTGAAAATTGAAAACAGGTTTTCAGACGACCCGTAGCGTGGTCTCCGCCACGGAATGAAGATAAAGACAACCGCCCGATTCGGATTGTCGGACAGCAGGTTTGCGGACAAAGCCCACGCTACGGACTGGGTTTCTTCCGAGCTTGTCGATTAGTGGTGCCGGAGGTTTCCGTTTGCCGTCAATCAGGGGTTTGCGGGTAATGCGCAGCCTGCCGTCGGACAGATATCGCTTTTCCTGAACATAAACCGATTGCAGCCCTTTACCGGAGATGTCACGGAAGCATCCGCCCATATGGAACACTGCGCCCGATTTGGTGAACGTTTTGATTTATGCTTTATACTTATAGAAAACAAGAGGAAATGATATATGTCTTTCTTTAAAAATAAATTAGGTATCTGGCTGGCATTAATCTATCTAATCGCATCAATGGTTATTTTGGGTGATAGTACAGAGGGGAGCTGGGGAGGTTTTCTTCTCTTCGTCTCAGCCTTTCCCTTTTCCATTTTGTCCTTATTCGTTTCCAATTATGTAAATGGCCCGTTAGCCAATGGGGTATTTATCTTTCTGAATGCAATTTGGTGGTTTTTACTGGGATGGTTAATCACTAAGATTTTTAGAAAAAAGATTCAGACAGAATAAATCCGGATTGCCGATAATTTTTGCAAAGGTCTCCTGTAGCGTGGGCTTTGCTCATGAGATGAAAGCCAAAATGGATGCCCATTCGGCTGTTGTCTGATTTGGATTTTTTAGATAGCAGATTTCGTGGGCGCAGCCCACGCTACTTGAGTTATCACAAGTCTGTATTGATTGAATAAACGAGGTCGTCTGAAAACGGGAGTGAGCGAGTTTCTCTAAAACTCAACTCTCAGAGTTTTCAGCCGACCTTATTTTTGCCTGCAATCTACTCCCTCTCCTGTCCGGCGGGAAAGGGCCGGGGAGAGGGTGGCTCTACGGGTTGTACGAATTTATTTGACCTAGACCCACAAAGCCACCCCCATCCTAACCTTCCCCCGCCGGGCGGGGGAAGGGACAGGTTGCCGTTGCAGCAACGAGTAGCGTGGGCTTTGCCCGCGAGATGAAAGCCAAAATGGATGCCCATTTGGCTGTTGTTTGATTTGGGTTTTTAGATAGCAGATTTCGTGGGCGTAGCCCACGCTACGGGTTGGATTTCCAATTTAATTGAATAAAACCTGCGTTGATTGCATAAAAAATTGAATCCAAGGTCGTCTGAAAATCCCCAACCGCCATCACTCAGGCCGTATTCCTCTTTGTTTGGAATACGGCTTGTCGTTTCTGCCGGTTTATTTCTTCTGCCACGCTTGGCGGAGGTATTCGATGTGGTCGGGGAGGGCGTAGAAGGGGGTGTTGCCGTGGTTGGCGTTGGGGTAGAGGGTAAATTGTGCGTCTGCGCCGAGGTGTTGGAGGGTGCCGGCAAGCAGTTTGGCTTGGGCGACCATTTCCCTGCCGATTTGTTCGGGGCGGTTGCTGCGGCCTTCGTGTTCGCCGACGCTGATGCGGACGGCGGTGTCGGCGGGAAGGGAGGACGGTAGGAAGTCGAGGACACGGCGGTTGTGCCACCAGACGGAGGGGGAGGCGAGCAGGTTGTGTTTGAAGCGGTCGGGGGCGGTGAAGAGGGAATAGAGTCCGAACAATGCGCCGAAGGAGTGTCCGAACAGGGCTTGTTCTTTGAGGTTGACGGGGTATTTGGCGGCAAGGGCCGGGGCGAGTTCGTGGTCGAGGAAGGCGGCGAAGCGGTCGGCTTGTCCGTATTGGCGGCGGTCTGCTTCGGTGGCGGTTTCGGGCAGGGGCGGGGTGTAGTCGAGGGCGCGTTGGGTCAGGTCGCGGACTTCGCCGTTGGGGTAGCCGATGCTGACGATGAGGCAGGCGGCGCGGCTTCGGGTCATGGGATTGATGAGCAGGGATTGCGCCATGCTGAGGGCGGCGGGAAAGAAGGCGTCGCCGTCGAGGATATGGAGGACGGGATAGCCTTGCGGGGGCGGGTCGCCGACGGCGGCGGTTTGGATGCGGTAGCTGCGGCCGGTGTGCTCGGAGCGGATGTGGGTTTCTTCGGCTTGCAGCAAGCGGGCGGCTTGCCAGTGTACGGTGCGTGAGGTCATGGCGGGGTTGTCGGTTGTGTTGGTGGGGTGTGTTGTGTTATCGGGTTGTCGGATGTTTCAGACGACCTTTGGGCTGCGTCTGCTGTTTTTTCTATAGTGGATTAACTTTAAACCAGTACGGCGTTGCCTCGCCTTAGCTCAAAGAGAACGATTCTCTAAGGTGCTGAAGCACCAAGTGAATCGGTTCCGTACTATCTGTACTGTCTGCGGCTTCGTCGCCTTGTCCTGATTTAAATTTAATCCACTATATTTGAATACATGAACATAAATGATAAAACCGGACAGGTGGTGTGCCCTGCCTGTCCGGTCTGTTTCCGTAATGTGTTGGTCTTCTGGTTTTTGGCGGTGATTTGTTTTCCTTTTGCTTTTCCCGTTTTTAGAAGTCGTAGCGGAGGTTTGCCATCAGGCTGCGCTCCGAGCCGGGAATGTTGAAGGTGTTTGCGCTGCCGACGCGGGCGTAGTAGTGGCGGTTGAAGATGTTGTCGGCGTTGATTTGCAGCTTCAGTTTGGGCGTGAAGCGGTATGCCGCCATGGCGTCGAATGTGGCGTAGCCGCCTGCACGCAGCCCTGCTGCCGAGGAGATGCTGCTCATCGCGTTCACGCCGCCGCCGAGGGTCAGCTTGGGCGTAACTTCGTAAGTCGTCCACAGGTTTGCGCTGTGTTTGGGCATCAGCAGGAAGATGCCGTCGTCGCGCGAGTTGGCGGCGGTTTTGATTTGGCTGTGCAGATAGCTGTAACCTGCGTGGATTTGCCATTTCGGTGTAATCGCGCCGCTGATTTCGGTCTCAACGCCTTCCATCACGCGTTTGCCCAAGGCAGCGTAACGGGTGTTGCGGTTGTTCGGGTTCAGCGGTGCGGCGGCGTTTTTGTCTTTCAGGCGGTAGAGGGAGACGCGGGTGTTGAGGCGGTCGTCCATGTAGCTGCCTTTGTAGCCGACTTCAAACTGGTTGCCTTCGCGCGGTTTGAGCAGGTTGCCGTCGGTGCCGAGGCTGGTTTGCGGCGTGTAGAGTTGGGAGAAGCTGGCGTAGAGGCTGTTGTTGTCGTTCAAGTCGTAAACTGCGCCTGCGTAGCCGGTGAACTTGGTTTTGCTGGCTTTGTGCAACTCGTCGCCTTCGCCCGCTTCGATTTTGTAGTGTCCCAAACGCCAGCCGCCAATGAGCGACAGCCTGTCGACCGGATGGAAGACGGATTTGCCGTAAACGCCGAATTCGTCAAGGTTTTCGGTAGCGACGGTATGGCTGTAACCGCGCGCGCCGGCACGGGCGTTCTGCATCAGGTTGACATAGGGAACGGAGTGGAAATCGCCCAAGGCAACATTACGCGCAACGGCTGCACGGCCTTGCTCGTTGGTGCTGCGCAGGCGGTTGTAGTCCGCACCGACGACGAGTTCGTTTGCGGTGTTGCCCAAGGCAAACGGACGGCTGTAGCTTGCGTCAACCGCGAAGGCTTTTTGTTTGATTTCCGTGCCTAAGCCGACGACGTTTGCCTTATTGTCGGCAGAAAGTTTGTTGGCGGCGAAGGTGTAGTTGGAGTCGGCATCGCGGTCGGAATAGCGCATACCGATTTTGCCGTAGCCGCCGTCGTCAAAATAATGTTTCAAATCGGCGAACACGTCATGGCTGTTCATTTTAAATTTGTTCCAATCCGCGCCGACGAAAGTGTGGTTGGGTAGGGACAGCAAATTGCCGCTGCTGCCGACGGGCAGACCGTTGTACGGCGCGAGATGGCGTTGCTGGTAGAGATAGCCTACGCCCAAAGTCGTGTCGGGATTGATGTCCCAATCCGCCGCCGCATAGAAGGTTTCGTGGTGGTTGTTTTTCTCCGCCGGACGGGGAGACGCGCCTGAAGTTTGCGCCATCACACGGCCGCGTACGCTGCCGTTGGCGTTCAGAGGACCTGAAACATCGGCTTCAGCTTTATATTGTTTGTGCGTACCGAACCCTGCTGCCGCATGGCCTTGGAACTCTTTGGTCGGGCGTTTGCGCACCAAATTCACAATACCGCCCATCTCGCCGCTGCTGTCGAACAAGCCGCTCGGGCCGCGCATCACTTCGACGCGGTCGAAGGCGAACAGGTTGGGCAGCGTACCATTGATACTCTGCATCTGCGCGGGCAGGCCGTCGATGTTGTATTCGCTGTATTCGTAGCCGCGCGCATAAACCGATGAGCGGCCGTCGTCATTACTCAACACGCGCAGCCCCGGCGTTTTGCGCGCCAATTGGTCAAAGGTATCGACGTTGCGGTCTTTTACCTGCTGGTTGGTGATGATGCTGACGGATTGCGGAATTTCGCGTAAAGATGCGGGGATTTTTGTGCCGACAGTGGCGGCAAACGAGCTGTAATCGCCGTTTTTCTCGGTGGCAATCGCGTTATACGAACGCTGTCCTTTCACATGGACGGTATCCAGCTCGACCGTTTCGGCGGCAAATACAGTGGAAGATAAAGCGGCCACAACGGCAGCAGCGGTCAGATTGGGTCGGAACATCAATTTCTCCGTTCATTATACAAATGAGAATGGTTGTATTTTATAAGTTTAATATCTGAAATTGTAGAAAAAAACTATCGTTTTCCCGACAATCTCTTGTGAATATGCGACAAGGTCGTCTGAAAACTTTAATTTGGTTTTCAGACGACCTTGTCTTTTTATAGTGGATTAACTTTAAATCAGGACAAGGCGACGAAGCCGCAGACAG
>CAKARM010000126.1:0-6252 GCA_916720585.1 uncultured Neisseria sp. | reverse complement strand
CGCCGGCTTCGTCGCGGCCGACGAAGATTTTGAACATGGCGCCGCCGTTGCGGTTGATGAAGTTGAGCGAGCAGGTGTCTTTGCCCATAAACGGACGCTCTAAAAGGTAGATGGCGGCGCAGTTTTCGTAATAGATATGACCGTGTACGCCGCCGTCGGTTTCGGGGTGGTCGAAGTTGTAGAAGCCGCGGCCGACTTTGCCGCCGGGCAGTTTGCCGGTAACTTCGACGATGGCGTCGGGGGTGTGGGCGATGAAGGTGACGGCTTCGTCCCAAGCGGCGACGGCTTGGAGGATTTCGACGATGCGGCTGCCTTCGGTTTGGCGGATGCAGCTTTCGGGCAGGCAGCGGATGACGTCTTCAAAGCTGCATTGGTTTTGCGCGGCGAGCATTTCGAGCACTTGGCCGGGATTTTTTTCCAATGATTGGCGCAACATGATTTGTTGTTCGGATGAAAGTTTTTGCATGGTTTGATCCTTTTCTTGGGTCGGAAGGGTGAGCATGAGTTTACGGATGAGGGTGGGCGACCAGTAGCGGCCGCTGGTGTTCAGGCGGATGAGGCCGTCTGAACCTTGTTCTTCAAAGAGTTGCATGTCCTGCCATTGGGCAATCAGTTTCTGCGCGGCGGCGTTGCCGTCAAACAGCGAGGGATTCAGACGGCCTGTTTCCATGTCGTGCTGCACTTGTCCGAGCAGGGTTTTGTGCGGGCTGTGGCCGCTCATGAAGGCGATGTTTTTTTCGCCTTTCGGGGTGGCGAGGTAGCTGTCCAAATCGCCCTGCACCTGATAGCTGAAGCCGCCGAAGTTGCCGCCTGCGCCGGAGCCGAACGCCCAGCAGGGGATATTGGATTTGACCAGCGTGTTGTAGCGGTTGCGTTCGCCGCGGCCGGGATAGGCGAAATGGCTGTTGCTGACTTGGTTCCAACCTTTTTGCGCCAGCGTTTCGACGGCGTAGGCGTATTGGTCGGCCTGAACGTCGAAACCGGGCGGGGCGGGAAATGCGCCTTTTTCCACCATGCGGTTGATGGGCAGCATGGGATAGAGGTTGAATGCGTAGGTGTCGAGTCCGGACAAAGGCAGGGCGGTGGCGCGTTCGAGGTCGTTTTGCCAGACGGCATCGGTTTGGTTGGGCAGGCCGAACATCAAATCGACAACGATGACGGCGTTGATTTCACACAGTTTTTCCAGATAGGCAAAGGCTTCGTCTCCGCTGTGTTTGCGGCCGAGGCGGCGGCGGATGGCGGTGTCGAAGGTTTGCACGCCGATGGAAATGCGGTTGGCGCCCGCTTCGATGCAGGCTTGGGCTTTTTCGATGTCGAAATGGCTCATGCGGCCTTCGATGGTGAACTCGCAGTCGTCGGCAATCGGCAGGTATTGGTAACAGGCGCGGATGAGTCTGGCGAGGTCCGGGGTTTGCAGCGCGGTGGGCGTGCCGCCGCCGAAATAGACGGCGCGGATTTTGCCGTTGCCTTGGCGGATTTCAGCTTCCGCCACCATTTCTTCGATGATTTTGTCGGTGTAAACGCTGCTGTAACTCTCTTTCCATGCGTTGCGGTAGAAGCCGCAGAACACGCAGTGGTTGGCGCAGAAGGGGATGTGCAGATAGGCGAGCGCGTCGGAATCGGCGGCATGGGGGAGCTTCTGCCGCCAGATGTTCTGCCATTGCGGACGGGGAATCGGTATGCCGCCCCATATCGGCATCAACGCCTGCCGCTCGGGAAAGGCTTTGGGCGCGGATTGGCGCGGTGTCCAAACGATCTGCTTTTCCATAATTGATTAAAAATGATTATTAATCATATTAGGAAATTAAATCACTGTCATCAGGCAGTGTCAAGGATGATGGAGCGGGGAAACGGAACATAAACAGTGTCGGCAGGTGAATAAATATAGTGGATTAACTTTAAACCGGTACGGCGTTGCCTCGCCTTAGCTCAAAGAGAACGATTCTCTAAGGTGCTGAAGCACCAAGTGAATCGGTTCCGTACTATCTGTACTGTCTGCGGCTTCGTCGCCTTGTCCTGATTTAGTTAATCCACTATATTGGTGGAATGGCTTGAGGTCGTCTGAAAAATCAAAGGTTTGGTTTGCTTTTGGCCTTAGTGATGAGGCATTCAACCGAAACCCTGATGAATAGGTGGCAAAACCGGCGAACCGATGCCGCTATGAAAAAAGGTCGTCTGAAACCCAAAATCGGATTTCAGACGACCTTTAAGCTGTATCTTCAGACGGATAGCTTACATTTGCTGTTTCGCCGCGTTGATGGCGTTTTGGTCGGGATTGATCAAAATCTCGACGCGGCGGTTTTGGGCGCGGCCTTCGGCTGTGGCGTTAGACGCAATCGGATGGCGTGAACCGTAGCCGGCGGTGGTCAGGCGCGAGCCGTTCACGCCGCGGGATTGCAGGTAGTCGGCAACGGCAAGTGCGCGATTTCGGGACAGCGGTTCGTTGATGGCATCATTGCCGGTGTTGTCGGTATGACCGTTAATCGTCAAGGTCGTGTCGGGGTATTGCACCAGTGTTTCGGAGGCGGTCGCCAAAGCGTTTCGCGCCTGATCGCTCAATGCCGCGCTGCCTGTGGCGAAGGTGACGTTTTCAGGCATCACCAGCTTGATTTGGTTGCCTTGGCGTTCTACTTCGATGTTGGTGTTTTTCAGGTTTTCGCGCAGTTTTTTCTCTTGGTAGTCCATGTAGCCGCCTACGCCCGCGCCAATCGCGCCGCACGCCAACGCGGAGTTGCGCGCGCCTTTGCCGCCGTGGGTCAGTGCGCCGACGATGCCGCACACTGCCGCGCCGCCCAAGCCGTACATGGCGGTTTTGCTGGTGTTGCGTTGTCCGCTTACAGGGTCGGTTACGCAGCCTGTCAGTGCTAAAGGAATTGCCAACGCGGCAACGGTCAGGGATTTCAAGAGTTTCATTAAGATGTCCTTTCGACAACGACGCAGGGGTCGTCTGAAAATCAGTTGGAAGAAGGGATGGTTCCCGCCATGACTCATATCGCCATTAATCCAATCGCTGTCCGTTCATTGCCCGCGCGTTTCAGGGATAACGCGATGCGGCAGCCTTGATTAAGGTGTTTTTCATTCAAAACAAAAGATTAGATTTGAAGGGGTTGTCATCACGCAGGAGTATCTATTTGATTGGGCAAAAGAAAAGCGATTTGGTTCACTGAGCGCCGATAATTGGCATGGCGGTATGCGGATTTGCCGCGATACCGCTTTTTAACGCTGTTTCGCACGATGCCGCCGATACCATCCCGCCAGCGCAAATTTCAAGCGCACTTTCACATCATAGCCCACAGACCCCGCGCCCAAGATGAACAAGACGGCGGATACCGGCAGCGCGAAATGGTGTCCGATTTTGTGGTAGCCCCAAGCACCCACGACGCCACCCAATAGAAATGCCCACATCAAGCCGTTCAACAGCCACATCTTCGGCTTATTGACATGAACATGAGGCAGGCGCGGATGATGTTTTTTTGAATAATACAGCGCACGCGAAAGCTCGATGCCCAAGTCGGTCGCCGTGCCGGTCATATGCGTCGAACGGATGGCGCCGCCGGACAAAAGCGTCATCACCGTATTGTGCATTCCCATGATGAAACACATTAAAAACAAAGCCAATGACGGGAAAACCAAATTCCCGTCCCCGATGTTCCACTTCGATGTCGTCAGACCGAACAAGCCGAATATCAGCAGATAAACCGCTTCCAGCCACATGGAAAAACCGAAGCTGCCGCGAAACCGCTTCTGCTGCGTCCACAAAACCACCCAGCCCGAATGCGCTGCGCCGACAATGAAACACAACACGTTGATCAAAGCCACCGCCGCCGTTAACCATTCGCGCAGATAAACAGCGTCCGCCAGCATCGACATCGAGCCGGTAACGTGCGACGTATAACGTGAAAACGCAAAGAAACCGCCTGCGTTGATTGCGCCCGCCAACATCGCCATGATATAGCCCAGCCTACGGAAGCGCGCATCGGAAATATGGTGTTCGTGCAGATACGGCCTGTCCGCCTGCCAAAACGGCGGCGCGTGCAGGCGTTCATGCCGACGCTTGTGGCGACTGGTCTGCTGCTGTTGCCCGCTTGGTGTTTCTTCGTGATGATTTGCCGTCATATCAATCCCTTTTCAATTTTTCAGACGACCTCGATTCGATTGGATATGGTGCGATATTGTATCGCTAAGGGCTTCTTCAATGAATATGGCGAAATCACTATAAAAAGAGCAGGGCGAGATACGAGGTCGTCTGAAAATGGCCCTTCACTTTTCAGACGACCTCTTGTCAGGTGGTACGGTTTGTTTTAGCCGGGCTTTGCCGTTTTGTCGGCTGAACACGGACGGTACGACAGGCTTCACAATTTGCCGCAAAAGGCGTACATTACCCCTATCCCTTGATATAAAAAGGAAAAATCATGTCTCTCATTCGAGCCTCTATGATGCTGTGCATCGCGGCAACCCTGACCGCTTGTGCCACTACGCCCGAACAAAAAGCCGCCCGCGAACGCGCGCAAAGACGTTATGAACAGAACCTTCAAGTCAGTCTGGCTGCCGAATGCGATCCGGAGACTGCCAAACTGATGCGCAAACAATTCGAGCAGGCGGAGCAAGTCGGCACGCCCAGTGCAGAACAAAAAGCCTTCCGCCTGAAATACATCGACAAAGTGTCCGACCCGATGTTCCAAGCCTGCTATAAGATGGCATGGCAAAATTATATTTCCCAACAACAGCTGCGCGAAGCACGCTATTACCGCTATTACGACGAGTGGGGATTCCCGTTTTACCGGCCGTATTACTGGTGGTAAGAAACGGCTTGATGTCTGTGCAGCCTTGAGCCGATAGAGTGGGGCAATTGTAGAGAGCCGGCGCTAAGGCGGGCTGTTTGTGGTGTTGCAGTGTCCGTTACCGAAACATGCAGAAAGACAGCCGACGATGTAAAAAAGGTCGTCTGAAAACCCGTTTTCAAGTTTTCAGACGACCTTTCGCTTTATAAAACGTCTTTATTTCTTCGCTTTGCCTTTACCCTTAGCAGGTTTGGCAGGTGCTTTGTTCAATTGGGCCGTAGCGGTTTGGTCCAATACGCAGGACTTGGTGATGATGTTGTCCACGACTTGGTTTTGACCGTTGACGACAGTTTGTTGACGGATAGTCAGCATATTGCCGTCCACTTTGTCGATGTTGGCGTAGTTGGCGCGGTTGGCAATCCATGCCACGCCTTCACCCCAGAAGCCATTGACATCATTGCCGGTGCCGACGATGCGGGAAAGACCCGGAGTCAGCTGGCCTTGGTATTTCACTTGGGCAATCACAGGCTCATCACCTTGGAAGCCGTACATGACATTCAAAGGATCAGTACCGTTTGGTCCGCATTTGTAAGCCACTTCCTTGGTGCGTTCAATATTATTGACTTCCATGGTTTTAGGCGTTTCAGGCGCGGGAGCGGATTGTTGCGCAGTAGGAGTCGGAGCAGTTTCCGGTTTAGATTTAGAGCCGGAGCTGCCGCATGCAGACAGCGCGGTAGCGATAAGGACGGCGGGAACGATTAATTTCAGATTGGATTTCATCAAGTTACTCCGGATTTAGTCTATCGGGGTCAGCATAAACTGACAGAAAACTCTACCTTAACAGAGAAAAGAAGGCTTGTCTCGTCCATATATGAAAACACGATACTCATTATCAATAAAGTGCTATTTGTTCTTTTGAAAACAGTGGATTTGATTTACGCAAAGCTAATTGAAATTAAGTAAAGATATATCACGAATCAACAAAATACCGATTTTGAAGGGCGGGGGATTCATGTTTGGTGCTGCAAGGTGGGGATGATGCTAAGGAAAATAATGACGGACGAACTTTGAATCTGGTGAGGGCGATGAAGCCGAAGACAGTGAAAAGGGCAGGGGAAAATGAATGGGTTTGGCGTGAAAGAAATTCTCGCCTTGTTTTCAGTGTTCTGGAAAATGGTGCTTTTAAAATTTGAGTGGATGGGATAAGGCTGTACGCCGGTGTAAAGCCAATCCTTTTGCTTCAAAGATTTCCTATTTGAGAGGGGTTGATTTCACGAGATTTAATAAGGCGATGCCGTATGGTCAAACGGAAATTTGGGGATAGCAAGCGATAGTCTGAAAACCTCGCCTTTACTAAGTTTGGTTTTTATTGTGGAGATGCATTGGATGCAATACTTGGGATACATCGGATAGGGGGAATATAGTGGATTAACTTTAAACCAGTACGGCGTTGCCTCGCCTTAGCTCAAAG
>CAKARM010000125.1:0-6317 GCA_916720585.1 uncultured Neisseria sp. | reverse complement strand
AACCCAAATCTCAGGTTTTCAGACGACCTTTTTATTTCACAATGATAATTTGATTATCCTTCTTCAGGCAGCCTGATAATTTTTACCCGCTCAATGCGTTGACCGTCTTTTTCAACGACTTGGAAACGCCAGCCGTGGAAGTCGGCAAAGTCGCCGACATCGGGAATGCTTTGCAGCTCTTCCATAATCAGTCCGGCAACAGTGTGGAAGTCGGCATCTTCTTCCTGCGGCGGGAGGTTGAGTTGCGGCGCGAGTTCGACGTATTCGAGCGAACCGTCCACGGTCAGGCTTTCATCGGCATTTTCTTGAACGGCGGGTTCTTCTTGGCGTTCAAACTCTTCGGGGAATTCGCCGGCGATGGTTTCCAGCAGGTCTTTCATGGTAACCATGCCCAAAACTGCGCCGAATTCATCGACCACCAAAGCATAATCCGCGCTGCTTTGGCGGAACAGTTCAATCGCGCCCAACGCAGTCGTACTGTCCGGCAGGACGAGCGGCTGGCGCAGGACGGCTTGGATATTGAGTTCGCCGGTTTCGAGCAGTTGGGCGAGCAGGTCTTTTTTGTTGATGTAGCCCAACGGTTCGTCCACGCCGGCTTTACCGACGACGAGCAGGCGGCTGTACGGGGTGTTTTGCAGTTGGGCGTGTTGCTCTTCGCGGCTTTGGGAGATGTCCAAACGCTCAATGTCGCGGCGGGGAATCATCACGCCGAGGATGGGACGTTCAGCAAGCGTGAGGACGCTGCGTATCATGGATTTTTCGTTTTCTTCGAAATGCCCGTCGTCCTCTGCTTCGTCGCCCGCTTTGGCAAGCACGCTTTCGCGTATGCCCATCATGCCCAAGACGTTCTCGGCGGTTCGTTTGCGCCATGAGCTGCTGATGTAGTCGTTTTTGCGGCTGTTTCGCTGCGAAATTTGGTTGAACGCTTCAATCAGGATGGAGAAGCCGATAGCGGCGTAGAGGTAGCCTTTCGGGATGTGGAAATGGAAGGCTTCGGCAATGAGGCTGAAACCGATCATCAGCAGGAAACCCAAACAGAGCATGACGACGGTAGGATGCCTGTCCACAAATTCGGTCAGCGGTTTGCTGGCGGAAATCATGACGGTCATGGCAACGGCAACGGCGCCCATGGCGACGACGATGTGATCGACCATCGCAACGGCAGTAATGACGGAATCGATGGAAAATACCGCGTCAAGAATCAGGATTTGGGCAACCACACTCCAAAATCGCGCGTGTTTTTTCTGACTGTCGGCAACGGCAAACTGGTTATGCCCTTCGAGGCGTTCGTGCAGCTCGGTGGTGGCTTTGTAGAGCAGGAAGATGCCGCCTGCGAGCATAATCATGTCTTTGCCGGAAACGTCCAACCCGCTGATGTGGAACAGCGGGCGCGTCAGGGTCATAATGTGCGCCATGAAGCCGAGCATGATGATGCGGATAACGACCGCAAGCCCCAAACCGGTAATGCGCGCGCGGTCGCGTTGGGCAGGTTTGACTTTGTTCGCCAAAATGGCGACGAAAACGAGGTTGTCTATCCCCAAGACGACTTCGAGTACCAGAAGCGTGGCAAAGCCTATCCAAGTATGCGGCTCTGCCAACCAACTGAAATCCATGATTTTTGTATTCCTTTGTGTTCAAACGCGAAAAGGCAGCCTGAAACGCTCAAGCTGCCTGATTCATATCGATACGCACGAAAAACGGCGGGCGGTCATGCTGCTCTGCTCTGGGCCTTTCATGTGTGCGTATGTCTCAAGTAAAAATAATGTAAATAGTTTAGCAGCTTGGAAGGCGGATGGCAAAAGGTCGTCTGAAAACTGGAATTTGCGTTTTCAGACGACCCGCCAAACCGCTTAAATAACCTGCTCTTTGGTTTTGGTCTCCGCGGCTTTATTCGTCATAAAACCGTCTATCGGCGCATAACCCACAAAATCTGCGTTTTCATCCATGATGACTACCCAATCTTTCGTGCGCCCGCTGGTCAGGGGCAGGAAGAACAAAGGTTTGCCGGAGGCAGATACTTTGGCTGATTTGACGATATCCGCTTCAGACATATTGCGGGCGGCAGCCAATTCGGACAACGGCTTCATCACGCGGCGGATTTTTTCGCGCTCGGCAGGGCCGTCGGGCAGCCACCAATTCGGGCGCATACTCGGTTCGATACCCGTCAGCGACAAGCTCAGGCTTTCATTGCCTTCATCGACATTGGCAGCCTCGCGTACGCCTACGCGCTCTATACCGAACCAAGGCAGGGTTTTGAAGCCATCTTTGGCTTTTGCCAAATCCGCCTTATCGATTTCGGCGGCAGTCACAATATTGATACGGTCGCGCTCAAAAGCTGCGGCAACAGGACGGGCAAGGGATACGCTGTACAACCCGTAAATCAAAGCGGCAAGCTGGATCGCGCCGATTAAGGAAAAATCGACCACGCGCTCGCGCATTTTTTTCTTGGGGCTGGCAAGAATCAGGGTCAACAGCGGACCGCACACGATATCCACCGATACGACCAACTTATACAAATCCAAACCGCCGGTCAGTTCGGCATAGGGAAAGGGATACCAGACTTCAAAAACAAGCAGCGCCGCCAAACCCGCCAAAACCAGACTGACAAGCAGATGCAGCGAGGCGCTTTTCACGGCGAAACGCCATCGCGAAACATGTTGAGTATTTTCCATAATGTTTGTCCGTAACGTAATTATTTGAAATATGATTTTTTGAAGACGTCATTATATCGGAATATAAAAGTTTTGCGGAAAACCAAATAAACATTTTTTTACATATCCCATGCTAAAATCCGCATTCCTCAAATATTTCAATATGATGTTATGCACGCTTCCGATATTGATACAGACGATACAGCTCACGAATACCACGCCGACAATCCCGACTTCCCCTCTAAAACCGTTGTGGCGACGCTGTTTATCGGCGCGTTTTTCGGCTATCTCAACGACACGCTTTTAAATGTTGCGCTCACGCCGATTATGAAGGACTTCGGTGTCGATAAGACCACCGTCCAATGGCTGACGACGGGCTTTTTGCTGGTGATGGGCGCGTTCACGCCGATTACGGCGGGCGTGATTCAATGGTTTGAAACGCGCAAGATGGTGTTGTTTACGCAGGCGACGTTTCTGGCGGGTTCGCTGATTTGCGCGTTTGCGCCGACTTTCGGGATTCTGGTCGCGGGGCGGATGGTGCAGGCGGTGTCTGCCGCGTTTTTCGTGCCGCTCCTGTTTAACGGCATTTTGTCGATTTACCCGCCGAACAAACGCGGAACGGCAATGGGTGTGATTACCATGATGTTCACCGCCGCGCCCGCGATAGGGCCGACGCTGTCGGGCATCATCATCGACCACACGCATTGGCGCGTACTGTTCGGCTTTACCGCGCCGTTTATGCTGGCGGCGATGGCGTTGGTGGGCAAGTATCTGACGGTGAATTTGAGCACCATCAGCCGTCCGAAGATTGATATTTTGTCTGCCGTACTGTCGATTGTTGGATTCGGCGGGCTGGTGTATGCGAGCAGTAATTTCGCCAGTCTGCCGCTGGCGGAATTTATCCTGCTGTTTGCCGCCTCCGTCGCGCTGGTGGGCTGGTTTGCATACCGCCAGTCCCGCTTGGCGACGCCGCTGCTGAACCTTCGGGCGTTTGAGTATAAGCAGTTCCGCTACTGCGTCGTGATTCTGGCGGGCGCGGTATTCCTGTTTTTAGGTTTGGAACTGCTGATGCCGATGTACACGCAGCAGGTGCTGATGCTGACGGGTACGGCGACGGGGCTGATTCTGATGCCCGCGAGCATCGCCCAGGCGGTTGCCGCGCCTTTGTTCGGCAAACTGCTGGACAAGAAGGGCGGACGGTTTGTCGTGTTGCCCGCCACGGTGATGCTGACGGTGTCGCTGGCGGTGTTGTGGCTGTTTTTGCGGATTGACACGCAAGTCATGATACTGACCGCCATGTTCACGCTGATGGCGGTGTCCGTCTCCGCCTGCGTAACGGGCGAAACCCACGGCTTGAACGCGCTGCCGAAAAAACTCAATCCCCACGGCGCGGCGATTCTGACCACCATCAACCCGATTGCCGGCGCGATCGGCGCGGCATTTTTCGTCGGCGCGACCAATATCGGCGAGAAACTGTCCTCCGCCGCCTCGCCGCAACAAGCCATGCTCGACGGCATCCATTTGGCGATGGGCAGCGCGCTGGTGTTGGGTGCGGTGATGGTGTTTTTCGCCATGCGCCTGAAACATCACGAACCGGACAAACAAGTTTGAACATAAGGTACTAAACAGGCATTTGAAAGAAGCCGCAAACAGTACAAAGAGGTCGTCTGAAAAAATGCAAAAAACGTCAGGACGACAGGTTATCTCTTGTTTTCTATACCGAAACCGCCCCAGTTTGCTATAATGCCCAGTTTCATCAAACCGCAATACCACACTTTAAAGGACAAAAAATGGGTTTTCTGCAAGGTAAAAAAATCCTGATCACCGGCATGATTTCCGAGCGTTCCATCGCTTACGGCATTGCCAAAGCCTGCCGCGAACAAGGCGCGGATTTGGCGTTCACCTACGTTGTTGACAAACTGGAAGAGCGCGTCCGCAAAATGGCCGCCGAATTGGGTTCCGAACTCGTATTCCGCTGCGATGTCGCCAGCGACGACGAAATCAACCAAGTTTTCGCCGATTTGGGCAAACATTGGGACGGCTTGGACGGCCTCGTCCACTCCATCGGCTTCGCACCGAAAGAAGCCTTGAGCGGCGACTTCCTCGACAGCATCAGCCGCGAAGCGTTTAATACCGCACACGAAATTTCCGCATACAGCCTGCCCGCATTGGCAAAAGCCGCCCGTCCGATGATGCGCGGCAGAAACTCCGCCATCGTCGCCCTGAGCTACTTGGGCGCGGTTCGTGCGATTCCGAACTACAACGTCATGGGCATGGCAAAAGCCAGCCTCGAAGCAGGCATCCGCTTTACCGCCGCCTGCTTGGGTAAAGAAGGCATCCGCTGCAACGGCATTTCCGCCGGCCCGATCAAAACCCTCGCTGCTTCCGGCATTGCCGATTTCAGCAAACTCTTGGGACACGTTGCTTCCCACAATCCGCTCGGCCGCAACGTAACCATCGATGAAGTCGGCAACACCGCCGCCTTCCTGCTCTCCGAACTTTCTTCAGGTATTACCGGCGAAATCACTTACGTTGACGGCGGTTACAGCATCAACGCCCTGAATGATGAAGAGGCGTAATTATTTGTAATATTTCGTAGAAAAAGACAACTTATTACGCAAAAATCCGTCTGAATAAGTGGTGTAAAAAAGTTACACTTCGATTTCAGACGGTTCTTTTTTCATATAAAAGGCGGCATATTTCGGGAATTTTGTCATATATACAAATTTTAACTTTTCTGAATTTTATTTAACGAATAAAACGATACCATGCCTGCCGGTTTGAAAAAGCCCGTCCGTCACTTCGGACGCACTTTTTTTAAAAATTTCACTTTATTATCCACAAACATACAGGAGGACATTTATGTCTATTGCTTCAGAATTCAAACAGTTTATTATGCGCGGCAACGTTATCGACTTGGCAGTCGGTATGGTAGTCGGTACTGCGTTCAGCGGCATTGTTAAATCTTTGGTTGACGACGTAATCATGCCCCCTATCGGTCTGTTGATCGGCGGCGTTGACTTCTCCAACCTGTTCATTACCCTGAAAAACGGTGCGCAAGCGCCCGCAGAAGGCTATGCCAACTTGGCGGCAGCCCAAGCAGCCGGTGCCGTCACCCTGAATCTCGGTCTGTTCATCAACTCCGTTATCAGCTTCCTGATCATCGCTGCTGCGATTTTCTCCGTTATCAAAGCATTGAACTCCATGAAAAAAGCCGAAGCGCCTGTTGAAGAAGCACCTGCAGAACCTAGCGAAGAAGTATTGCTGTTGCGCGAAATCCGCGACTCTCTGAACAAAAAATAATCTTTTGAAGATTTGAAATAAAAGGTCGTCTGAAAATTTTCAGACGACCTTTTTGTTTTGCGTATCTCTCCGATATCAATGACTTACGGTTTGCGGTATCGGATTGCGTGGGATAACCATTCTTCAATCTCTATCCACATAGCTCCTCCCATTTACAATAAACCTGGCTGACCCAATGCGGGGTCGGTCGCGCGGGCGGCTTGTGCGTCTTCGACGGTTAGCCCCAAGGCTTTTGCCACGCCTTCGCCGTAGGCAGGGTCGCAACGGTGGCAGTTGCGGATGTGGCGGTATTTGATGAAGTCGGGGGCGTCGCCCATGGCTGCGGCGGTGTTGTCGAACAAAGCCTGTTTCTGTGCGTCGCTC
>CAKARM010000124.1:0-6407 GCA_916720585.1 uncultured Neisseria sp. | reverse complement strand
CTCTTTGAGCTAAGGCGAGGCAACGCCGTAATGGTTTAAAGTTAATCCACTATATCTGTTACTTGCTGCCGTGTATCCAGCGTTCAGCCGCTGAACGGAAACACTTTACAAAAAGGTCGTCTGAAAACCGAAAAATCAGTTTTCAGACGACCTTTGTTTAGCTCAAACCTTCCCGGTTTAAGCGGCGTTGACTTTGTCTTCGCGGCGCAGCAGGGTAATCAGGTCGCTGATGCGCTGTTTCATGCTGCGACGGTCGACGATTTGGTCGATAGCGCCTTTTTCCAGCAGGAATTCTGCGCGTTGGAAGCCTTCGGGCAAGGTTTCACGGACGGTTTGTTCGATAACGCGCGGACCGGCAAAGCCGATAAGGGCGTTGGGTTCGGCAAGCACGACATCGCCGAGGAAGGCGAAGCTGGCGGATACGCCGCCCATGGTCGGGTCGGTCAGGACAGAGATAAACGGCAGGTGTTTTTCAGTCAGAAGATGCAATGCCGCGCTGGTTTTGGTCATCTGCATCAATGAGTTGACACCTTCCTGCATCCGCGCACCGCCCGATGCGGCAACGCAGATGAAAGAACAGTTGTCGGCTACGGCACGGCGTACGCCTTGAACGAAGCGTTCGCCGACGACGGAGCCCATAGAGCCGCCGATAAAGCGGAATTCGAAGGCGGCAATCACGACGGGCAGGCCGTTCATAAAGCCTTTCATCACGACCAACGCATCATCTTCGCCGGTGGCTTTGCGCGCGGCGGCCAAACGTTCGGGGTATTTTTTGCTGTCTTTGAATTTCAGCGGGTCGGTCGGTTTGATATTGGCGGCGATTTCTTCGCGGCCTTCCTCGTCCAAAAGCAAATTGAGGCGTTCGCGTGCGGAAAGCGGGTTGTGATGGTTACATTTCGGGCAAACTTGGTCGTTTTGCTGAAGTTCGGTCGAGTAGATGGTTGCCGAGCAGGAAGGGCATTTGTGCCACAGGCCTTCGGGAACGTTGGACGAGCCTTCGCTTTTGCTGCGGTTTTTGATTTTGGGCGGTAGGATTTTGTCTAACCAACTCATGGATGACTCCTTGGAATTCGGGATTCAGACGACCTTTGCGTGTGTTTTCGGAAAAGGCCTTAACGGATTGCGTCTTTTAATTCTTTTACCAACGCGCCGACGGCTTCTACTTCGCGGCCTGCGTTATTTTCAATTTCTTTGACGATGCGGCTGCCGACGATGACGGCATCGGCAACAGCGCCGATTTTGCGCGCGCTTTCGGCATTGCTGATGCCGAAGCCGACGCCGATCGGGATGTCGATATACTTGCGCAAAAGCTCTATTTTACGCGAAACTTCTTCGGTATCCAAACTTGCCGCGCCGGTAACGCCTTTGAGCGAAACGTAATAGACAAAGCCGCCTGCAACGCGGGCGATGGTTTGGATACGCTCTTCGGTCGTGGTCGGGGCAATCAGAAAGATGCAATCGATGCCGCGCGCTTTGAGTTCATCGTGCAGCGGGGTGATGGTTTCGACAGGGGAATCGACGGTCAGCACGCCGTCCACGCCGGCTTCGGCAGCCGCTCGGGCAAATGCCTGATAACCCATTTTATGAATCGGGTTCAGATAACCCATCAGGACGACGGGCGTGTTGCCGTTTGTTTCGCGGAAGCGGCGTACGATGTTCAATACGTCGTTGAGGGAAACTTTGTTTGCCAACGCACGCTCGGCGGCGCGCTGGATGGTCGGGCCGTCCGCCATCGGATCGGAAAAGGGAACGCCCAATTCCAGGATGTCGGCGCCGTTTTCAACCAAACTGTGCATCAGCGCAAGCGTGGTATCGAGATTGGGATCGCCTACGGTGATATAGGGAATCAGGGCTTTTGCGCCGTCAAGCGCGGCAAAGGTTTGCTGGATTCTGCTCATCTTGATTTCTCGTTTCCGTAACGGCTGTTTCCAGCCGGTTTTCATCGACAATAAGTTGGCAAGTATAGCATTGACTGTCTGTTTCGGGCGAAACTGCATGACATTTTCAGTCATTTTTTCATATAGATAAAAGGTCGTCTGAAAATCTTTTCAGACGACCTTTCCAAAACCGGGCAGTCGGAATGCTGCCGCCATGCCGATTTTCCACCGTTTAATCGCGTTTGTGTTCGATATAGTCTTGGTGTTTGGTTTGCGGATCGGTGCGGGTCACCGTGTATTCGCCTTCGATGATATCGCCGTCATCTTCACCACGGCGCGTAAAGGTTTGCTGACGGAAAGACTGCGTATTCATTTGAGCCGCAGGCCGACCCTTAATAGGCAAAAGCAGCAGCAAGGCGATAATGGTGGACACAAAACCCGGACTGAGCAGCAAAATCCCGGCGACGGTATAACGTATCGGCCACAGCATCTGATACATGGAAATATTGTCCCCGCTGCGGATGGCCGCTCCCGCCAGCAAAATGCCGGACAACCCCGTGTGGCGCAGCATCATCGTACCGCCGATAAAGCTGACTATCATCAGCAGGAAAGCGAATCCGCCGCCCAGCCAATCCGCCACCCAAACGATGGACATAATTTCCAAAAACAATAACACTAAAAAACCCACACCGAAATACTGCATCTTTGCTCCTTTAAATTCCGAACCCGCTTCATGCTGCGCAAGTCGGCGCGTTTAGCCGCAATTTCAATCTATCTTATTGAATCTTATTAGATATCGAAACCGATATTTTACACTTCCCGAATAACCGGTTTCCCTTAACATAAAGATAATGCGCCCCACTTTCAAGGCGCGCGAATGTGAAAAACCGTAAGGTTTCGGCACGTTTCTTCAGACGAGGTCGTCTGAAACAGCATGCGCTCTTACAGCAACTTCTTGATATCGTTTTCTATTTCTTCCGGCGTTACGCTGGGCGCAAACCGTGCCGCCACTTCGCCTTGCCGATTAATCAGGAATTTGGTGAAGTTCCAGCGGATATCGCCCGCCTGATGCTTACTGCCCCATGCCGCCAGCCGCAACACCGCTTCTTTCAACATATGCCCGCCCCTATCCTGCGGCTGCTGCGCCTTCAAATAAGCATAAAGCGGCGATGCAGATGCGCCGTTGACATCGATTTTGTCAAAAATTTTGAATGCAGTACCAAACTTCGTCTGACAGACGGAAGCAATTTCCCGACTGCTCTCCGGCGCCTGTCCGCGAAATTGGTTGCACGGAAAATCCAATATCTCCAAACCTTGCCCGCTGTAATGTTCATAAAGCTGCTGCAATGCCGTATATTGCGGCGTCAATCCGCAGCGCGTCGCGGTGTTGACAATCAGCAGCACCTTTCCTCGGTAAACGCTCAGGGAAACCGGATCGCCTTGGGCATCGTTTAAGGTGAAGTCGTAAATATTCATGTTGTCCATTCAAAAAGATCAGGGAAAACAAATCGAGTCGGGCAAACACCGGCTGAAATTTCGAGCCGTATGTTTCATTTTGATTGATGATTTTTATAGTATTTCAACAATGCCATCATTTCTTTTGCCTTCTTTTTCCCATGCCGCTCGTCAGTGACATAATCCGCTGCCTTATTGCCCAATTCATTTTTGATGTCCGGGTTGGCACCGTTTGCCAAAAGTATTTCAAGTATTGCCACATTGCCGT
This sequence comes from uncultured Neisseria sp., assembly GCA_916720585.1. GTDB lineage: Bacteria > Pseudomonadota > Gammaproteobacteria > Burkholderiales > Neisseriaceae > Neisseria. The sequence continues at coordinate 2,807 of CAKARM010000124.1, read as the reverse complement.
TGAAGCAGGCATTTTGGACAGGCGTAAAACCCATTTCCCCCTGTTTGTTGACGTCCGCGCCATTTTGAATCAGCAATAAAACATCTTCGCAGGCTTGGTTGATGACCGCCAAATTCAGCAAGGTTTCATCCATCAAACCCAAATCATGTACGGAGGCGATACGGGGGCGCGAGGCGAAAGCCAAGTTATTTTGATATTTGGCGAACAGATTGGTCAGATTTTGATTCATGATTTATCCTGAAACGATGAGGCTTAAGAGACGGATATGTTTTCAGACGACCTTTTTCAGACGACCCCGGCAAACCTGCCCTATTGTTTATCGTCAGCCCATATGAAAAAACACCGCTTTCGCAAGCGGTGTCCGGTAAAGCAGCAATTATTTGCGCAGACCCAAGCGGGTGATCAGGTTGCGGTATGTATCAGGTTGAGTACGGCGCAAGTAAGACAACAGACGGCGACGTTGGCTGACCATTTTCAACAGGCCGCGACGGCTGTGGTGGTCTTTAGGGTTGGTTTTGAAGTGGGGAGTCAGGTCGTTGATACGGAAAGTCAACAGAGCGACTTGTACTTCAGAAGAACCGGTATCGCCTTCTTTACGTTGGAAATCTTTAACAATTTGTGCTTTTTGTTCTACGGTCAATGCCATGATGGATAACTCCGAAAAATAAAAGAACCGTCATTCGGTTCGGACAAGTTTGACGAGCAGGAAACCCGTTCAAACTCCTGAAGTCTTTTTGTAAAGACGGGCGGATTATGCCACAGTTTGTACGGTTTTGCACGACTAAATCCTGTCTTCAGGCTGTGTTTCGCCGAGACTGTGGCTTTCAGACGACCCGCCCGCCCTAAAACCTACTCCCCCGCCACGGTCATGCTCTCAATCAGTACCGAACCGATTTTGTTGGAAGAGCGGCGCAGCGCGTCGTTGGCAGTGCCGACGATGCCGAGGTACATATCCTGCAAGCGGCCGGCGATGGTGATTTCTTGGACGGGGTGGCTGATGACGCCGTTTTCCACCCAAAAACCCGCCGCGCCGCGCGAGTAGTCGCCCGTGATGGTGTTCACACCCTGACCCATCAGTTCGGTAACCAACAATCCCGTGCCCATTTCTTTCAGCAGGTCGGACTGCGTTTCGTGCGTATGGTTCAAATAAAGGTTGTGTGCGCCGCCGGCGTTGCCCGTGGTCTGCATACCGAGCTTTCTCGCGCTGTAACTGCTGAGGAAATAGCCTTCGACAATGCCGTCGCGGATGACGAAACGCGGCCGCGTGACGACGCCTTCGGAGTCGAAATAGGTGCTGCCGAAGGCGCGGGGGATGTGCGGCTCTTCGCGCAGGCTGAGGAAGTCGGGCAGGACTTTTCTGCCTATGCTGTCAATCAGGAAGCTGCTTTGGCGGTAGAGCGCGCCGCCGCTGAGTGCGCCGACGAGGTGTCCGATAAGGCCGCCTGCGACGGTGGTATCGAAGAGGACGGGATAACTGCCTGTCGGGATGCTGCGGCTGTTCAGACGACGTAAGGTACGCTCGGCGGCGGTTTTGCCGATTTGCTCGGGGCTGTCCATATCTTGATGGCGGCAGGCTGCGTCGTACCAGTAGTCGCGCTGCATGCCGTTTTCGTCGGCGGCGACGATACTGCACGAAATGCTGTGGCGCGTACCTTGTTGGTGGGCGGTGAAGCCGTGGGTGTTGCCGTAAACGTATTGGTAATGTCCGGTTTGAACACCTGCGCCTTCGGAATTTTCGATGCGTTCATCCGCGCTCAGGGCGGCTTGTTCACATTGTTTTGCCAACTCGATGGCGGCTTCCGTGCTTAAATCCCATTCGTGATAACGGTCGAGGTCGCCGACGTGTTGCGCCATAAGCGAAGCATCTGCCAGACCTGCGCAATCGTCTTCGGCGGTGTAGCGGGCGATGTCGATAGCAGCTTTGACGGTGTCTTGCAAGGCTTTTTCGGAGAAGTCGGCGGTGCTGGCGCGGCCTTTGCGTTTGCCGACGTACACGGTAATATCCAGCGATTTGTCTTGCTGGAACTCGATTTGTTCGATTTCGCCCAGCCGTACGCTGACGCTTTGCCCGATGGATTCGCTAAAGTCGGCTTCGGCAGCCGCCGCGCCCATGTTTTTTGCCAAATCCAAGGCGTGCCCGCATAAGCCGGTCAGCTCGGAGGCGGTGTGGTTAAACAGCATAAAGGGGTTCCTGACAGAGGTTTGCGGCATTTTAACCGTTTTCAGACGACCTCGGCAAAAATACCGCCGCCAAAGGCAAAAGGTCGTCTGAAAACGCCGTTTCGACAGGGCATTGACGTGGAAACTGCCCGAACGTGCTAAAATACCCAAAACAAAATTAAAGGTTTATCAAAATGTTTGAAAACGAAGACGAATGGGTCAGCAAAACCCAAATGAAAAAGCAGATGAACGATTTGCAGGCTTTGGGCATGGAGTTGACCAAACTCTCGACCGATACGCTGAAAAAAATCGGCTTGGACGAGGACTTGTACGAAGCCGTCGTTACCTACAAAAAAATCACGTCCAACGGCGCGCTCAAACGCCAAAGCCAATTCATCGGCAGGCTCATGCGAGACACCGACCCCGCGCCCATCGAAGCCTTCCTCGCCAAACTACGCGGCGAAAATACCGCCCACAACGCCTTCTTGCAACGCGTCGAACAAGCCCGCACACGCCTCTTGGCAGACGACAACGCGCTTACCCAGTTTATGGCGGACTTCCCCCATGCCGACGCAGGCAAATTGCGCACCTTAATCCGCAACACCAAAAAAGAGCAGGAACAAAACAAACCGCCGAAAAACTTCCGC